>CAZAKW010000133.1:0-7288 GCA_964485835.1 uncultured Bacteriovoracaceae bacterium | reverse complement strand
CTCAGTAGCGGACCGCCTTATGGCTTTATACGTGGGGAAAGTTCTTATGAAAACTACAGATGTCACTTCAATATTTGGTGGATGTTCCTGCGGGAAAGTCCGGTATCAAGTCACGGCTCCTCTAAAAAATGCTCGATCCTGCCATTGTTCTATTTGTAGAAAAACATTTAGTTCTGCGGGTTCGGTATATGCCGAAGTGGAAAGTGAGAAATTCAGATGGCTTTCCGGAAAGGACTTGCTCACTCCGTACGAATCAATGCCAGGATGGGGCCTTTGTTTTTGTAGTATTTGCGGGTCGACGATATGTGGCACTCAGGGAATCAAAGTTCATGGGGTCACCTTGGGAAGCGTAGACGGGGACCCTGGCGTCGAGATCCAAATGCATATTTTCGTGGGCTCGAAGGCTCCTTGGGATCATATTGGCGGGCATGCGCCTCAATATAAAGAAGCCCCGATCTAATCTAAATCTCTAGTTCATCGCGAAGTCCATGGACTCTAGTCAAGAACGCGTTGGACAGTCTACGGTACGAAATTAAGTCCCAAACGCCGCCCGTCGCCTAAGTTCTCGGTGGATTAATGTTTGAATCAGGACCACCAGCGCTATCGAAGCGATTCCGCATCCGACTAAAAACGCGTCCAACCGATGCGAAAGCACTTCGAGGCTCGCGGCCACCGCCGCCGTGACCGCGCGGTCGATCAGACTTTCAAGCGACAACAAAGTCGCGCGAAAATCCGGATCGGGAATCGCATCGTTCATCACCTGGCGCTGGATTGGGTAACTCAAACCCACCATCAGCGAAAAAATCGCAAGCACGACTAACGTACCGACCTGCGCGAAAAACGGAATGACCACGATCGAAAGCGCCATCACGGCGGAAAGAATCCCGACGGAGTTTAAATCGACGTAAGCACCCTTTACCCACCGCCGCATCCAATCGGGCCGGGCCGCGCCGAGCGCTTCTACGAGCGTCATCCCCGCCATCACGAGTCCATAGGCACCCACCCCGAACGCCTTGCCTTCAAGAATCGGCTGAAAAAGATTCACGCTGATCACACGGGCAAGCACGAAAAGCACGACGCCTTGGAACATCAAAAGCATGAGCCAACGCGACCGGACGGCTTGCAAAAAAACGGAGCCCAAAGGTGCCCGCGGACGAAGCGGCGACGAAGGAACCGGATTCGGCGATACGGTGAGCACGGCTCCGGCCGCCGAGTCCAAGGATTCGGGCCGGGCGTTCGAGACGGGCAACGGCGTTTGCGGCGCCCAACGCGGCAACCACCAGGCGAATCCCACCGCGGTCGTCGCCGAGGCGACCGTCAACCAATAAGGGAGCGTCACTTTCCACTCCATCAAGTAACCAATCACCGCAAAACAAAGCACGCGGCCCAATAACGAATAAGCCCGCGCGTTGCCTTCGATTTGCTTGAACGCAGCTGTTTCCAATCCCGATCGACGCAAAAACTCATAGAGATACGCGGTCGACGCACCGGAAACGAAAGAACGGGCGGCGGCGATCAAAACCCAATGGACGACCATCGCCGCAAACGCCCCCCCGACGAAAACGTCCGCATAAACGGCGATCAAATTAGAAACAACCAAAAGCACCGCGCCGAGCTTGATCGAATTCCGATATCCGAATCGGTCGGCGAAATAGCCGGTCGGAATCTCAAACAGGCAGAAAACGACGTAATAAATGCTCTGGATCCGAAAGATCTCGGGCTCGGACATCCCAAGGCGTTTCTGGAACTCGAAAAAAATCGGCGCCCAGAATAGGAGCGTGAAAAAGAACTGAAAAAGATAGTACGCGCGGACGACCCGGCGGCGATTCGGCGCCACTCGCCTACTCCGAATACGGTCGAAGCTGGAGCAGGTGGATTACCGTCCCGCTCGCAAGCCACTCGATATCGACGGGTTGGCTGAAGGTGTAGTCGGGGGAAAAATGGCTCTGGAGGAGCCGCCCTGCGAACGCGAGTTTCTGGAGCGTCGCCGATTGGGCGGGGGTGATGCCCTCGGAGAAATCTCCCAGACTCATCGTGCGCCCGCCGCCTTCGACGGTGTTGTAAAGCATCTGGATCGGCAGCACGGAACCATGGACGACCTTCTCGACCGAGTTTGCGCTCACATTCATATACACGTTTCTAAAATCGTCCCGGTTCGAAGGATTGGTCGTGACCAACACCCCGCCGAGGTCCGACGCGACCATTTCTTGGATCAACACGCCCATGTAACAGTCGTCGAGCGAAATTCCGACTTGGTGGCGCAGTCGAACCGAGCGAGGCGAAAGAAGCGATGCCCAGACCTCTTTGACGGATTCGAAAACTTTGTCGGCATTCGACACGTGACTGATCGATTCGTAGATCCCGGCGGCGGAGAATCCCTGGAGGTCTTCCGCATTCGAGCTGGAACGAACGACGAAGGCCGAAACTCCCGGGAGGTGCTTAGCGATTTCCGCGTCGATTTGGTTACGGATCCGATCCGGGAGCCGAACTTGGCGAATCATCTGTTGTAGCTGCAAACAAAGCGACTCGATTTCGCGCGCCTCGAGTTCGAGCGCCATCTTGAGCTTACCGATCGCTTGTTGGATCCGCGGCGAACTCTCCAGAAACTCCTGCTGAATCGAAAACGGAATCGCGATCCCGTTCGGAACCTTGACGTTCTTTCTTAGAAAGTCGTGAGAAACACCGGAAATCTTTTCATTCGTCCCCGGGCCGTCGGGGACGCCCAGGAATTTCGCCAAATACGGGACGAGGGTTTCCCGCGGCGGTCTAGGCATCCGGTAAAATCCGAGCATTCGTTCGCTCCCTTGGGCGAGGACGAAACGAACCTCGCCGAGGTTCGCGGATTTAGTGCCGTATTTATAGCGGTCGGCGGCGCGGAGGTGGTCTAAAGAAAGAATCGGCGTATTGGCGATTTCCGGCGACTCGATTTCGATCCGGTTGACCTTCCAAGCCGGAGCCTGACTCTCTGTCGGCGCTTCGGCCTTCTTTAGGGATAGCTCGGACGCGGAATTTTCGACCGTGTACTCGACCCATTGCTCGTGCAACCCTTCCTTTTCGATTTGGTCGAAAATTCCGATCTGGATGCAGTTTGGGATTTTCCACCCCGAAGCGAGCACGTTGGTGTGCGATAACGGCGTCGTGTGATGGGCGTTGATAATACCCGCAATCCGCGGAATGTCGTCCGGCACTCGATGCATGACGACGATGTCGAACCATTCGAGGGTATGGGCGACCCGGCGATAATCCATCTCGCTTCGGAAAGCGCGGATCCGGCCGAGACTTTTTCCGGGGTTGAGCGCGATGAATCGCGCGGCGGCGAAAAGTTCGTGTGAAAAAATTCGGGGTAAAACGAGCGGGTCGATTTCCTTGACGATCGATTCTTGAAGCGTGTTGGCCGGTTTGAAAAGTACCGGGATCAAAGGGTCGACCCAGTCCTTCACGGTCGCGAAGAAATACTCGACCATCGCGCGGTCCATCGTATCGACTTCGACCGTTTCGAGAGTGAAGAAGTTGATTTCGGGGACGACTTCCGGAGTTTTCTGCAAGGAGAGAATCCCGAAGTAGAAACGCCGTTTCGGATCGAAGTAGACGCTTTCGTTAAACGCGTCGATCTGTCGGTCGATCGCGCCAGGCTCCATCTCTAATATTTGCTCGCCTACGAAATCCGCATGAAACGGATAGCGGTTGTTATTCACGAAGTGAACCCGGTTCGTTTCACGGTCCAGGACCACCTTAATAAACGCGTGGCCGGCGAGTTTCCCGGCGATTTGGGTGAAGAGCGATAAGGTGAGTTTTTGGCCGGCAAAGCCCGGTAAAAGGCTGGCCGCCGCGACGGTCGATTCGGAGGACGCGGGATCAACGGGTGTAAGCTGCGACATAGCGCGCAGGTATCGCGAAATTAACGCCGATAGTCAACACTCAGTGCGAAAGGGCCACCACATAAATTCGTCAAAAATATCATCGCCTTGCTAAGCCAAGCCCCGGATTCAGGCCTGAAGCGCAGGAGGCGTCGCCAGAACCCCGCCCGAGTGGCGCCCACGGGCCTTTAAGGTGAGCGGATCAAACGTTGGATATCGACGGAACTGGCCGGCTCGCCATCCGGACCAATCGACGACACGGACCGAATCACCGCGCGTTTGGTATTTCCGGGCGTGGTCAAATCCTCAATCGCGTAATGGACACGAAGGGCTTCGGGTTGGAAACAACGTCGGACCCGATTGTCCGAAGAGAGATAGGTCGGATCCGTGCGATTATAAGCAATGGTCCGCGCAGCGCCCGTGACCGGATCGGCTCCCTCGGGAGGGCAAACGACTTCAAGCGCCGTCCGAACCACGAACCGGCATTCGTTCTGTTCAAACGTATTCGCGGTCACTCCGGCAATTCCCCGAAAGGGATTGAGTTTCTCGTTTGCGCGGATATTCGTGCGGACCGCGTTCAACGCCGCCAACTGCCGGGTTGGTGTCAAAGCGTCGAGTGTCGTGCACCGCGTGCCCGACTTCGAATAGACCCCCGGAATCGGATGATTGTTTCCGTCGCGCAGATAAAGGCGATTGGGCGCCCGAAGGCCCACGAAATCCACCCCTCCGGCGGCCCCCGCATCGTAATAGTCATCGAAATTCGTGTATGCGCCAGGATCGGTACTGAGGCAATGGAACTTGGTCGGATCGGTGACGTCGGCTTTCTGGCCCATACAGCAAGCCAAACGACGATTGGTCAACCGATTAAAGTTCGCGGCGGTCGCACCCTCAAGGTAAGAAGAAGAACGAACCGGCGTCGCATCCGAACAATTTTGCATCGCTAATTGGGCCGGGTCCGACTCGATGGGCATGCAGCGATTGTTCGAATTCAGGAAGAATCCGTCCGCGCAGCGCCAGACTTTTCGGCGATAAGAAATCGAAAGGTCTTGCCCGGAGGCTTGACTCCGCAACATCGCCATCGGGCGCGCTGGCATCGAAGAGATGCCATCGATGATTTTTTGCTGGGTTCGCACAGTGGACAAGGCGAGGTCGGCATCGCTTGGAATCGTCGCCAACGTCAGCCCGGGCCCTGCCCGCCCACCGGTTTGATCCGTGATCGCTGACAAGCACTTCCAGCGGTTATCGGAGGGATCCTGAATAAAGCGTTCGTTCAGATTCGGGCAACCACAGGTATAATTATTAAAGAGCGCGCCGCCGGCCCCGGGCGAGGTTCCAGCGACGATTCCGACCGGACCGTAGGGCAGCGTCCTGAAATCGGTATCGGTCACCGCTTCTGCGAAGTCCAACATCGACACGCTCGTTGCTCCGGGAGCCGAGGCGCAAGCACAGGACATCGTATTATCCGGCGTCGGCGAAAGGGGCACGATCCCGCCCGAAACCCAGGCCGGATACCGAAGGCCCGCCACGGCCGAAGAACGCACGGGCACTCGCGAATGGCCGACTCCAAAACGCACGTCGTTACAGCCGCACTGCTTTACGCCTCCGATGGTTTGCACCGTCATCCCGGTTGGGCAAACGTTCGCGCATTGGCCTTGCGCATTCCGCTCCTGATTGCCGTTACATCTCAGGACGCATTGCCCGGCGTGAATTTCTTTGAGGGGGTCTTGCGTACACGCCGACGAAGATTCACAGAGATTGGTTGCGGGATTCCAGACCTGACTTGCGGAACAAGGCGGCTTGCAACTCGTACCGCTCGTTTTATCTTGCTTGAATCCAGCACCTTCGCAAGGGACGCATTTCCAAGCTCCGATCGAGGTGTCGAACTTGAAATACTCGTCTTCGCTCTTGCAATAACAATCGTCGACTCCTGCATTCATATTATCGGGATTGTTGAAAACATTCGTCATGCAGCGGTCATACTGGACTTCGTAGTTCCGCATGCATTGGTTGTATTGCTGCCAATCCGAATCCTCAAAACCATCAAAGTTCGGACAATCGGGATCGCTGGAATTCAGGTCCGTGGGGTTAGGGCAAAAAGTATCCCGCGAGTTATCAGGACTGAACCGGGAACAATTATCGTAAGGGTCGTATTGCCGACACATCGTCGTCGGATTGACCGCGAGTCCCTGCTTTTGGAACTCGGACTTCAATGGATCCGGGCAATAAGCCTTCATGTCCTCGCTCGCCCGCCCGCGAATCGTATTGAAGTAGGCGTCACATTTGTTGGCGTTCTGTTGCTTCCTCGTATCGTTGCAGTTCAAAATGTTGTTGTTGGTGTGGTCGATTCCGAACGTGTACATATGCTGGGCGGCGGCCGTCCACATCCGCTTCCCCGTCGTTGCTCCGACGTTAGTAAGATCAACGTTGTACGGAGTGATCGTTTCGCTGACCTGACAATCCGTTTTGCAATTGCCCGACTTCACCCGGTATTTGTACATCCCACATTCCGCCACCACGTCCATCCACGTTCCGGGGCTTGCGACCATGCAGCGCGCCTGTTCGCCTCGGGAGTCGTGCGAAAAACTCACGGCCGCAAACACTCCGAGGAGCAGAATGCCTTTTTTGGCCAAATTCAGATGCGCTTTTTCCATGAAGACTCCAGACCCTCCTTAAAAAGGGCCGAAAAACTGAAATTCAATCCACTACGGAAAGTGAATTTTGAAGCGACGTCGGCGTGGAAGCCGTACCGCGCACGCCCATCGAAAGCTGGTTGATATTTCCTTTGACTTCGATCGCGCGCTGTTGATTTCCGACGTTGCTCATCATCGTCGCGAAACCGAGGGCGAGAACCATCATGATGCCAGCGACGATGGAGACTTCCACTAAAGTCATCCCGCTCTCGTCCATCCGAGGCGCGGCTGGGCGCGGCTGGGCCCATAAATTTTTCAAGCTAACGTTCTGCATCTTCATTTCCCCTAGATGTCCGTGAACAACGCGCGCACAACGGCACACGTTAATAAATAGTCGGTCAAAAGGATGAGAAAAAAAAGTGTGTCATGGCTAACCCACGAAACAATCACGGAGGAAGGTCCATCTCACACGTGTTCGTCGTCCACGGAATATGCCGGATCGCAGGCGATGCCGGGCAAGGCGCCCCCTTTGGGAAAGGGGGAAGCGGTTCAGGCGAGCGCTGGTAAAATGCGCCCAAGAGTCTTCGCGAAGGAAGAGCGCTACCTTGGTACATCATCGTCACTCTTGGATTTCCGCTCGGAAACGTAGTGGCCTCTTTGAACCGGCCTCGTTTCACGACTGTTGGGTCGCAGAGATCGATCAAAGAATAATGGAGCTGCATTTCGGCGGCGGCGGTACAGCGGCGGGTCGTTCCAGAGGTGGTCGCGACCGCTACACCTCCAATCGCATCGACGGTTGGA
>CAZAKW010000132.1:0-7375 GCA_964485835.1 uncultured Bacteriovoracaceae bacterium | reverse complement strand
CGGCGTCGCCCAGAAGCGTGATTTTTTGGACGCCGACGGGAATTTTCCGCATCGGACCGACGACCTCCTTGATCTCTACGTGACGATGGTTCGCGGGACGGAAATTAAACTTTCCAAAAGCCCCACCGACCGAAATCACGCCGAGGACCTTGAGCAAGCGTTTGCCGAAAAATTGGCCATCCCGGGACGCATCGTCGAAGTTTGTAACGGAGGCGTACGGGTCAATATCAAGGGCAAGCTCGCGTTCTGTCCGATTAGCCAAATCGATGTAAAGCGCGTGGATAACGCTGAAGAGTACGTCGGAAAAAGTTTTGATTTCCGGATTACCCAAGTTTCCGAAGGCGGCCGGAATATCGTCGTCTCGCGACGAAAACTGCTCGAAGACGAGCGGGAGCTCGGTACGGCGACGTTTCTTGGAGAACATGGAAACGGCGACGTCGTCGAAGGGCGCGTCGTTCGCTTGGAAAATTTCGGAGCTTTCGTGGAGCTTGCTCCGGGAGTGGACGGATTAGTCCATATCTCGGAAATCGCATGGTCGCGGATCGCCGATCCCGCCGAAGTATTGCAACCGGGCCAGATGGTGACCGTGAAAATTCTCAAGCGCGAGATGGTGGACGGACGCGCGAAAATTTCCCTCTCGATCAAGCAGGCGATGCCGAAAGAGCCGTCGACGGAATCCGAGGCCGCAGGACGTGCGGAGGACCCGTGGGGGAAATTTCAAGTCGGGCAGGTGATTACCGGCAAAGTAAACCGGAAGGAACTTTACGGGCTCTTTGTCCAACTTGAACCCGGCGTTACCGGATTGCTCCATAAATCTCGTATGCAAGAGCATCCCGAAGTCGCATTTGAAAAAATAAAAGTAGGCGATTCCGTCGCCGTGCAAATCGGGGAAATCAAGAAAGCGGAGCGCCAGATTTCGCTGACCGTTCCCCGAGACCCCGCCGAGGACGAGTGGAAAAACCACCGTCCCGAGGCGACCTCCTCCTCCTTTGGGACCCTCGGCGACCGGATGAAGGCGGCGCTTGAGGGGAAAAAGAAAAAGGCCTGACCGGATGATTCGGCTGTGGCAAGGATGCCGCTCTCTTTTTTTAACCGCCTGCTTACTTTCCTCGGTAATGTTCGCCGCGACGGCGGGGGCGCACTGGACGGACCACGCGAGGCGATTCACCGGAGAATCGCTGGCCGTGCGCGAGAACGCGATTGCGGAATTGCGAAAAGATCCGCGGCTCGTCTCGCAGTTAAAAAAAGCGCTCGGGACTTCGGACCACTTTCTCGCGCTCGACGTGATCTCCGTGCTCGGTCTGCGTACGCTATTCCAACAGCTTCTGTTCTTTTCGGAACGCGATCGCACTGGCTATTCTTACCACGTGCTGAATTCGCTGTTGAAGCCGGGGGAAGAGGCCGAGATCGGCGCGATTTACCTCGTGCGCCTGGATCGCCCGAACGTATCGACGGCGTCGAAGATGGCGATCTTGGATTCTTTGGCCCGGATGGACGTCTCCGTAGGGAGCGAGCGACTCGAGCGGATGCTTCGGCACGAGGAGCCCGAAGTCCGTTCCTCCGCGCTGGGGTATTTGCGAACGGAACTGCTCTTACGAGGCAAGCTGACGGATCGAGATTTAGTTCGAATCGGTGTGCAGGATCCTGCATTCCAAAACCGATTGCAGGCGGTGTTTCTCGTTTCCGAGATGATGGCGAAAATTTCCGGGGATGGATCGTCCGCGGACGACCGGGTTTACTGGATGGCCGTACTGGAAAGTTGTGTGAAGGATCCCGTTTCCCAGGTGCGAACGTTCTGTAACGAGCTTCGGGACGGGAAGCGGGGCAAGACGTGATGCGGATGCCGCGGTTTCGTCTGATGGTGCTTTTAGCCGGGCTGCTACTTATATTCGGGGCGTGCGCGAGCTGGTGTCGCACGAGCGGAGAGGTTTCCGAGCTATCGGTGGTGCCGCCAACATTCGAAGACGAGGCTTGCCGAAAAACTTACGAAGCGTTTTACGAAGGACCCCAAGTCGATCTGAAGATGGTTTTCGGATACAAGGACGCTCGCCCGGCGCGTTTCGTGGCTGATCGTTACGAGCGGATGATTTTCATCCAGCGATTGACGAGCGATTGCCGCGGTAAAAACATGGCCTGCGGTTTCGAGCGCTCGCGCGAGGACGGCGACTTGCTCACCCGCTTTATCCCCGGGCCGGACGGAAAACCGCGTAAGGTCTTGCTTCGGGTGATCCAAAGTTCCGCGGGCCCGGACGACGACGAGAATCGCGCGAATCCATTTCAAAAGTGGAGAACCCGGTACGCGAATCTCGCATTTTTGCAGGGTCTGTCGAACGCGGACGTGGTCTTTTACAACGGCCATTCGCGTGCCGGGGGCGGTCCCGATTTCGAGCCCCCACGGCTGGGGCCTTCCCAAGAAGTCGCATTTGCTTGGTATAAGCAAACCCAGCCCGGATTCAATCCGATCATCGCGACGTTAGAGGGGGCGCCTTCGAAGATGAAGCTTTTTGGCCTTTATTCGTGCGCCTCCAGCAAACTTTTTTTGGACCGCGTACGCAAAGTGAAATCAGACCTCGGACTGGTCACCAGTCCGAAGCTGATTTATTTTTCGGATGCCCTGGAAAGCTCCCTCGAAACGCTCTCTTCGCTTTTCACGATGAAATGCGAAGGCAGTTTTCGCAACTCGCTCACGTTGAAAAAGCATCGGGCGGGCGGAGCGCACGTTTCCGGCTTTTTCGACGAAGGCTAGTTCGAACGCTTAGTGACTTCGGCCGGCTGAAGTCGCGCCAAGATTCACGGGGCTTGCACTCGGAGTATAAGAAGACTCGGAAGGCGTTGAAGCATCCGCGACGTAGGCGCTTGGATTCGCCGAATCAACGACGGCGCCAGCATCAGGCGACATGCTCGAGTCGTCTGAATAGGCCAACGAGTTGAAAGCATCGTTGTTTGCTTCCGGTTCGACTGCGGCTACGGCCTCGGCATCGGAAGTCTTTCCGGCGGAGCTGCATCCCGTGAAAGCGGCGGTGGAGAGGACGAAAGTGATCACGGCTAAGACAGTTGTAGATTTCTTCATCGGCGTATTCCCTTTTTATAAGTTTCCAGGTTTCAGAGTAACATAAGAGCAAGACGTGCGCCACGATGCGTTAAATTATTTTACTCTAAAAACGTCGGAAAAATCGCCGTTTTCTGTGTCTTCTCCGACACAGGGTTGGGTCCCGTTACCCCTTCGTTTGAATTCCGGCCGCGGCCAACGCCGCGCGAATCAAATCCCGTTTGTCGCCCTGGATTTCGATCACGCCGTCTTTGCCGCCGAGATCGTAAGTGCCGCCCGCGCCACATCGCTTTTTCAGGCGCGTCGTCCAATCTTTCAGAAAGAGCTCGTTCTTAGGAAGTCGGTCGATTACCGTGACCGTCTTTCCCCCGCGGCCTTGTTTTTCGATGCGAAGGACGGCAACGAATCGGGAGGTCTTCGGATCGACTTCTGGAGCGCAGGTGCATTCGGAGATCACCTCTTTGCACTTCGGGCATTTCTGGTTCAAGCGAGGATCAGTCGAATAAACTAAGCGGGTGTCCTTACTCATAGTTGCGTCGATTCTTCCCGTCCGGACTGAAGGGCCTTCACTCTTCGATCTCTAATATTCTAGGGGGAGTTCGCAAGGTCGCAAAGACTTCGTTATTCAACGAGCGCTGTCGGCATTTTGACGGCGCTGTCGGGTGCCCTCCTCAAAAAGTTAAGAATCACTGGCTCAATAAAATCCGCGCTCGATCCGACTAACTAGAATGCAGATTACCGATTCGAAATCACCGGGGGCAAAGCGAGGGCAAATGATGAATCGATTTTTCGCAGTTCTGCCCGCTCTCCTAGCGGCCCAGCTCGTCGGCCCGATCTTCGCGCAAGGCAGAGAGACCACCCACGAATGCCCGAGCACCCTTCCGGTTTCTAAACTCCTTCCCGGTACGGTGATCAAATACGGTAGCGTCCCGAAGGATATCCCTTTGGGCTCGGTCGCATCCACCCTTCACGTAAACGGCACTCCCAGAGAAGCGGATACGTCGGGCATCCTACCCGCCAACTTACTCCAACGAAGCGTGACCGTTTTCTACGACTTAAGAGCGGAAAAAAATTTTAAAAAGTATCAGGCGTTGGAAGCACGGCTTGAATCGGAGCTTGTCGTGATTAGTAAATCTAAGCGGAACGGACGATCGGATTCGGATCGAAATGCCCTAATAGCCTACGCATTCGAATCGCATTTAATGGAAAAAAGTAACGGTGATCTTCCGTGCTGGAACATTGACAAAAATTTAGTCAATTTCGTGGCCGGGGCCTCCCCGGGAAAATCCGTTCGATGGCCCTCGGGCCTCGACATGGTGGGAGATGCAAATGAGCTCAGACGCTCGACCCTGTCATTGGCCCGAACTCTCAGGAATATCAGCCATGGATTGGGCGACTTAGACAGCGTCTTGGGCATGTCGATTGATAATGAAACGCAAAAGATAGTGTGGGGGAAGGAGCGTGAATTCGAGCGCAGCCCCAAGACGGCGAAGCAGGCGAAACTAGACTATTTCACCCATAAAAAAGCATGCATCACGGGCGAAATAGAGAAAATCAAGGCCGCTGGAATCGGGGCCACGATCGGTGATCGCACGGGTGGATCATGCCAGCTCGACGAGATCATCAAATCCAATTCATACTCGATCAGTCTAAAAATGGACGAACCGTGTGCGATTGAAAAATTGAATTTCGATTCTCCTAAAGTCCCGGGCGTGTTTTCGCAGAAAACAGACTCGTACGATCTTGCGTCGCTTCGGTACAATCTCGGCAAGGGTTTTGAGATCGTGCCGGTATGTTCGGTCGACGACGCAAACACGTACGCGAGCGCGGAGAAAAAATCACGGTCGGGCACCGCGAAGATTTCAAACTCGACTGTAAAAAACCTTCCCGTCTCTCCACCACGGGGGAGCGGGCCGGTACAAACGGCTCCTAAGCTCGCCCTACCGGCCGATTAGTTTCGGTAGAGTTTCGGGGAGGACCTCCGGTCGCCATCCGTATTTTGTTGGATGACGACCGAAGGCTTAGGTAGTGGATGGGACGAATTTTTGATTCGCCGTCGGTTAGTCGACTTTCTTGAATTCGACGCCTTGAACGGCCGGATTCGAAAAGAACTCGGAGAGTTCCGCTCCGCTTGGAGCGGTAAAGTAAGGGCCCGAGGTTCCGTCGGTGTAATCAACGTCGAAATGGTATCCCTCGTTGCTCGTGACCACCGGAATATACCAGGTTGGGTTCAACACCACGTTCGCTTGGTCGACCACGAGGACCGATCCGTTGCCCATGGCTTCCACGCGGATGTTCGTGAGTGGGACATTGTCTTCCCGGTCCAAAGCCGTGCAGTTGACGTCGGTGTAGACCCGGAACAGTACCGATCCGGTCCCGTCTTGGCTCAAATTGAAGTCGGCGGTGGAGAAGCGATCCGCACCGAGAGCGGCGGCGGTCGCAATTTTATTCTTGAAGCAGCGGCTGGAATTATACTGACCGACGATGACGTTCCCTTGAGCGAGTTCCTCTTTACGGTCGTTTTCGTCTTCGCCGCACGCAAAACCGAGAGCGGCGATCGCGAGCGCGGCAATCAATAATTTGCGGGTGCTGAGGCTGTTAGGCGGGAATGCTTTAAACATAGACGTACTCCGTAGGTTGGGGGTTGTGTGACCCGCGCTATGTTAGCAACCCCTATGCCGGGGCATTTCGACCGAATGGACAAAAAATAAGGGCAGGAATTCTCCGAAGAGATTTTCCTGCCCTTTACTGATTCATCGCTGGTTTTGATCAGACCGAAGTCTTCTTCAAATCCGGATGTTTCACGGAGACGGTACCTCGATCTTCCGAAGGAGACATCGTCTTCTTACTTCAAAGGTACTCTTCCTCTCTTAAAGGGACCTGAAAAGAGTATGAAGTCTAATTTAAGCACTCACTCGCGTTTGGTCATATCCAAGCGGATCGAGCGAGGCCCATGGGGGGTGCCGGGTGTTTGGACCGGAATGACTCGCTTCTTTTTCAAGGTCGGAACGTTCGGACTGCCTTGGTAGACGTCGGAGGAGCTTGGGATTCCGTTTGCAGCCGCTACGGACGGGGGTGGTGAATGCACGGAGGGTCGAGCGGGGGAGCGTTTTACCATCTGCTGTGAAGGCGTCCCTCGACGCGGAGAAACGCGTCGCACGGGCTGTCTTTTTCGGGTCGGACGCTTTACCACTCTTTTCTTCGCGGACGCTTTACGAGTTTTACCGACTTTATTTCTGAGCTTTTTGCTGCCCGTCTTTAGAGACTTTTTTTTCGGCGTTGAAAGGGATTTTTTCGGTACCGAGGCGACTCCTCGCCGGGCGTCTCGTCGGACGATAGAGGTGGTGGGACGGCGCTTTCCCGGTGTCTCCGCTCCTTGGATATCGGTCATCCCAAACACCATCCCGAGGGCAGCAATCCACCCCAGGAAGCGCGGACTGCACGATGGAAGACCAGGACGCCAGAGCATAGCTCCCTATCGGCGTTTTAAGGTCAAATCGTGATAGAAAATGGAATGTTCAGCGAATCTATAGGTTTTGGGTAGGAGTCACCCAAAAAGCCCACGCTATCAGAGCGTCCGCGTTGCGATTTTTTGACCGTCGATCCAAACCGCGACTAATTATCTTCTTTGATGTCCTCGGTACCGGCCGGGCGAGAGCGTCGTGGATATTCACCGACTTTTTCGTTCTCGGATTGTCCTTCCGAGTTTTCGGGTGGACTGGCAACGGGAGGGGCCGGCGGGTTTGGGTCTCGTTTTTCCGTACCCGGCGGAGGGGTCGTAGGCCGAATGCTTTCGGCATAGGCGAGCGCTTCGTCGAGGTTCCCTGTCGCGCAGTCGACGAATTCCGTCGTAGTACCGAAATAAAGTTTTCCTTTATAGACGTTGCCTAGCCAACGTAAACCGTAGACTTCGATTTTTCCTGGTTGCCCGTCGACTTCCAGCGAGAGAGCGAGGATCCGGGGCGTGAGGTAAAAATTCTCCACGCCGACATCGGCGCCTTCGTTGTCCACGCCGCGCACCGAGTAGTTCGTAAGGATCGATCCGGCATCGCTTACGACGCGCACTCCGTAGTTCGCCGAACGACATTCTACGGATTCGGCTTGGGCGGAAGCCACGGAAAAAATCACGACTAAGAGTGAGAAGGTTTTCATCGAAGGACTCCGGTGGGTTGACGATCGGGCTCGAGCGATGGGTAACATCCGACTTGAGGAATCGTCAACCCGTGGCAGTCGGGCCAGCCGTGTCGTGGGCTTTAGGTAAAACAAGCCGGACTTGGTGGGTTGCACCGCTGGAATTCAGAGGAACGCCTTGCGCCGCGTCCGCCG
>CAZAKW010000131.1:0-7409 GCA_964485835.1 uncultured Bacteriovoracaceae bacterium | reverse complement strand
GCCCCCTCTCGGCTCGCGAGATTGATAAACGCGGACGCTAATAGCGCTCTAGGGTCTTTTACGGGGGATGCGAGAGGCTTCTTTTTCGCCATATCCCTATTATCGGCATCTGGATAAAAATATCCAATTTTCGGATAAATATATTTGACGCATCGGGCTACAACCAGGTAAAAGCCCGTTTATGAATCGATCCGCAAGGATCACAACCACCGAAAGCGGAATTCCACTTTCGGAAAAAACTCAGGAGTCCCCCATGAAAACCGCAAACCTAGTGCTCTCGCTTTCTTTATCGCTCGTTGCGTTCTCCGCGCAAGCGGCTACGTCCAAGTCCACATACGTCTGCACGGTCCCGAATGATTTCAGGCCTTTTGATACTTTCGTGATCGAGCTTTCGGATGGCCCCGACGCGGACGATTTATCTGCCCGCGCGTCTATTCAATACGATCGCCGTGCGACGAGTGTGTCAGAAGAATTTTCTCTTCTTTTACCGCTACCGGGTTGCGAAGTCGCACCGTACTACCGCCTAAGCGCCACCGACGAACTCCATATCGAATGCCAGCCCGACGGCGACACCGGCGCCTTCACGCTCGACATCTCTAACCCGCAGTCGATTCTAGGGAACGTCGTCTTCTGGGAAGAAAACGAACTAGAGCACGAAGTTGAAAAGGAAATCGCCTTGAGTTGCTGGCAGTTGAACTAGGCTTTCAGCTAGGGGCTTAGCGCCCAACTACACCACTTCTTCGGCAGTCGCAGCCCACGGACGGGTCTGCCGAACGGGGACTCCGGGATCATTCGCGCTTTCAGAGTTTCCGTCGATACCGAGAGGACGTAAGTGCCATCCAGGGTAGCTTCCGGTCCGAATAAGAGTGTCGCCCCAGTAAAACGCGGAAAAAAATTTGAACCCCATTCGTCGGTGTGAAAGATAATCTGGCCCACGGGCAGATCGCGTTCCTCCAAGTATTGCATCATCACGCTAAAGAGCCGCTTTGTACTCACGTCGGATTCGAAATCCTTTCGAACCGTAAGTCGATTCATCTCGTACAGCGGTATGCCCGGAAAACGATCCCGCACTCCCAGATGTGAGTGGCTGCGCTCGACGGGAAGGAGATTTTTTTTCGAGAGAAACCGATCGTTTTCAAACCCTTGATACAGTCGAACGCCACCAACGATTCGATTCATTTGGTCTTGGGTCCAAACGTAAATAAGCCGATCGATCCCCAAGGTTGCATCTTCGACCATCACTTTTTCCATCAGCTTCTCGTTAAACGCCGGACGATCAGGCTGATTTTTGAAGGCGTGGTAAACGTTTGAGAGAAAGTAATGAGGAATATGACCGAGCATTCCGGCCGCCTGGCGCACTCCCTCTCTTCCGATGGTACGACTTTGGACGAAAGCCTGAAGCCCAAGCGGATCGGGTCGCAACTCCAGAAAATCAAAGTGCAACTCCTGACCCGAATCCGGAGTGACGCCCCAGATGACATACGCCGTGCGGGCATCGTTCGCAGCCGCGGGTTGAGCTTCAAAACGCGAGCGAAAATCAGAAAGCGTCGTATAGACGCGGGGAATCT
This sequence comes from uncultured Bacteriovoracaceae bacterium, assembly GCA_964485835.1. Classification (GTDB taxonomy): domain Bacteria; phylum Bdellovibrionota; class UBA1018; order UBA1018; family UBA1018; genus JACMQW01. The sequence continues at coordinate 5,841 of CAZAKW010000131.1, read as the reverse complement.
CCGTCAGTTCGGGCACTTTTGTGGTGATTGAATCGGGTGGATAAATCCCCGTCATGTAAACTTTACCCCCAAGTCCGCCCCAAATCGTTTCGATAGAGCCATTCTGTCGCTCGATCTCGATAGCTCTCCAACCCAGACGAGCATCGCGGGCGGGTAACCATTTCGGATCCGGCCGAAAAACTCGAAAAGGCCGATCTGAAAGGGGCGGTCCCGGAATCGGCACCACAATCCCATCAACGCGGAGAAGATAAGCGCGCGTCCGGTCCCGGAAAAAGTGGACGGGGTCCCAATCTCCCGTGATTTGGGTGACCTCCCCTTCGAAAAGGAGGTCGCGTCCGTCTTTCATGAGCCCAAAATACCGGGTTCCGCCATTCGAATCCTTTTTCGTCAAAGCGATTTCGATTTCAAACCCGGTTCCTCTGAAAGTCGTGAGGGATTGATCAAGCGACTCGTACGGAGGAGGATCCGCCGCTAAGGCCGAGGAAAGAAAGAGGAGGAACGCGATCACTTGGAACATCTCAGGAATAGATCGGAAAGATGCGGGTGAGATATGAGCGTCAAAATCAAACCGGTATCCTTGGAAGAGGGCTAGAGGGGGCAGGCATTTGCGGCAGGCGGGGTCGCCAGTGCCAGCGAAATATAGGGAATAACCCGCGCAGGCGCTCCCGTCGGAGAAGACGGTCGGCTCTTCAGGCCCCCTCCAGAATACCGATACGACAATATGCGTCTGCAATTAAATCCCTTTGCAGTGGTGATCCGGATCTCGGCGATAACTATAGTGTTATCGCACGGTGCCTTTGCCGCTCCGGTAGCCGTGTGCGAGCCGAAATCCGCGCACCCTCTGCCAGAACTCGTGGCAGAATTCGAAGCGCGGGCAACATTGGTAAACGCCTTCATCGTTGGCAAGTATGCCCTGGAGACCTTTCGCGAGACCTGCCGAATCCGCAGGGCAACCGATGGAAAATTCTTTTGTAGTGCAACGTGGATGGGGGGAACTCGTGTCCTGTCTTCCGCGCATTGTCCCGTTGCTCCCGACGATCTAATCGAGTGCGTTTGCGGAAGGAATTCTCGCGGCCCCGTCTACGCTTCCGCGCCAGTCGCTTCCAGTCGTGCCCACCCAAACTATTCAACTAAAAGTATTCTCGATCCGGTGACCGGAGCTTTCGACGCTCGAGACGTGCGCCTCAAGCAAGAAATCCAGTGCCCAGTGCCGTTTAAACCAATCGAACCCCCCTCCGTGCCGAAAGACCTATCGCAGGCCAAGGTCCTCTTGGCATCAGGGAGATGCTATTGGTCCGGCTTTGGCCTCGATAATGATCTAAAAAATGAGATCCTCCACTCGGCTTCCACACCCGCAACGTTTGCTTTTTCGGAGCAGAAGGAAACACCCTCAGCGCCTCGAACAGAATGGGTTCGATATTACAGCGAGGAGACGATCAAGGAAGGAGAATCTCGATTCAAAACGATGTCGCAAGCTTTCCATGCGATCATGCAAAAAACCTCACAGAAACTTAAAACCACGAAGGTAAATTCTCCCGAACGCAACGAACTCGAAAGTGACCTCGCGATCACGAAGCGGCTTTCGACCTCACTCCAGAGCTTTTGGAGTGAGGAAGTCGAGCGGATTCGCTCCCAAACGGCCAAAGACCCGTACCGAGAAAACGGAATCGCTCCGGGAGACTCGGGAGGCTCGCTCCTCTGCCTAGATGCGCGAGGAAAACACTTCCTCGTCGGTATATCCGCGACTAATTGGCAAGAAGCGACGCTCTTGAACGACGCCGCTATTTTCGAATGGCTCTTCGGACTTCCCACTCCTCCGAATCCCTTCGGGCCCCAAGGTGAGCCCTGAAATCCGAGCATCGGCTGCCTTTGCCCGCTCGGGTCCTTGGGCCCGGATGAGTGATCAAACTTTAGACAGATGTCGGAAAAGGAGGTGCGAATTGAGCCCACGGAATCAAAACGCACCTCTCCTCAATTTCCTCGCCGCAAACAGCAGACTGAAATCATAGGGGTTTTTTCAGGAACTTGGCCTTTCTTTCGAGAGCCAAATTCCTTCCAACCTGGCAGACCCCTTGCTATATCGTCCTTGAATTAAACTGGGAGAGAGACGGTATGAAGATGGTGAACATCAAAAACATCGCCCTTGCGATGGCGAGCTTAACGATTAGCGGTGCTTTCGCGGCGACCCCAAAACTTTCATCCGGTACTCGCATTGCCGCCCATCCCCAGCAGCAGGACGCTGTCACGACGTCCTCGCAATTCCAACGCGAACGACCTTCGGCGCGCGCGCGAAAGAAAAATGAAAAGGTCCGGAAGAATAAGCTCAGACGCAAGCGCGCTGCAGCGGAAGAAGAAGACCTGATCAACGCGTCGGCATCATCCGCGACTTCCTCTTCGACCATCGCGCCCCGGGCGCCTGGACTCGGCGCCGGAACGTCGTCAACGAAATTGGGTAAAGCTTTAAAGCGCCCGACATTCGTAGATAATATTCGTGCAAGCGTCCTTTTCGAGTATTATGGCTCGTCGATTACCGATCCTTTTTCAGGTTACCAAGTCGATCGAGATAACGGCTACAGCCAGAGTAACGACCGGGAATGGCTCTTAACTCGGGCCACCTTAGGTTATGCGGTCACATCGAATATCAAGGTTGCGGCGAACGCGTACTTCCTCACGCATGGAAGCACGTACGTTCCTGAAACGGGTGGGAACGCCGGCGATGCGAAAGCGTTCGCTTTCCGCGGAGACTTCTCTTTCCTTCAAGTGGCCTTCGGAAAATTCGCTCAACTCGGAAAAGTAAAATGGAGCGGAGATTTCCGCGCTTACCCTGGAATCGGATTCTACGGAAAAGGCACGCCCCTTCTCTTACGGACTGGGCAGAACTTTTTCCTTCCGCTATCCCCTCGGTTCACGCTAGCAGCGTACAATACGATTCGAAACCTTCGCCACTCTTCGTCGACGTTTGATAAAGCTGACGCGAAAGATACGCCGAGTCCTCGTCGAATCGACTATTTAGTGACTCTCGGGCCTGCCCTAGAATTCCAAGCAGCGGACAATCTGGGCCTGTCGCTCTCGTACAACAAAACAATCGCCCACGACCACCGCCGCGGCGGTTGGTATGACGGTGGAACGCTCGGCGGCGTCTTCATGCAGCCTTACTTTGAGTTTGGTGTTTCATGGGACGTGGTTAAACGCGTGAGCTTCAATCCCTACGTCGATCTTCTTACCCAGACTCCGAACGTCGATGCGATGCAGGTCGGGGCTAACTTAAACATTTCGATTCTCTAAATTGAGAGTTTAAATCGATGGATCGAACGGCTCGGAGGACCTTCCTCCGAGCCGTTGGTATTTTGACGCTCTTTGAATGTCCGCTTTGACCCACCCCGGATTCTCTATCCAGCGCGACATATTTTGACGACGCATCCCATTTCCCCTAAACTTAAATGGATTAGCAAAGGATCGTCCAAGACCAGATGAGCAGCGACCTGGAGTGGTATCTCAACGTCGAAGGGAAGCAAACCGGTCCCTTAACGGCGAAAGAAATCGTCGATAGGGTTCGCGCGGGAAAAATTCCCGCGACGTCCCAGGTCACCGCTGCGCGTATGGGTGGAGATTGGGTAACCGCCCAAGACTTGATCGATGCTTACGACGAACTGTACTCGAAGAAAACGCCTTCAAACCCGGCCCGTCCGATCACGCCGATGGAAGAACCCGGCGGGCCGATGGGGTTTGGTTCCGATGCGACGCAAGCATCTCCATTCGCTTCCACGGGCGATCCCAATTTCAATCCGCCTCCTAGACCGACGGAACATCTTGAGCGTTCGAAAATCATCACTCTCAATCGAGAAGATCTTGAAGACCGGCCTCCCGATCCAACGGAAGCTTTGTTCCAAGCGATCCAGGCTGTTCGCGAGAAATCCGCGCAGAAGTCTGCCGGGCAAGCCAGTTTAGCAACCCCCCTTTCTTCATCAAAGGATTCGTGGGGACAGCTCCAACGCCCAAGCCAAAACCGAATTCCTCCCCAATTTTTATTTATTGCGACCCTTGCGGGCATTCTCGGGGTGATGGTCTACGGCGCGTTTGCGATTCTTGGCGGAAAAAAGGAATCGGCCCCCGCTGGCGCTCCGGTAGCGGACGCTCCTCCCCCTTCCCGCCCGGCGGCTCCAGTACGCCAAAGCAGCGGATCTGGACTTCTCAATGCGGACGGAAGTGGGCAGAGCGCGGCGCGCACCGAACCACCCGTACGAGTCGCGCCGGCTCCTCGTCCGGCGACCCAGCCGATACGTCGTGAACGCACCCCGCTTGACGATCGGGATTCCCGGCTTGAGCCGGGCGGAGGCGCGCGCTACCGGGACGAACGTGACCCGCCGATCGAGGCTGACGAACGCGATAGGGGTGCAGAGGCCGATGTCGACGAAGCGGAGCCGGGAAGCGAGATCGACCCTCGCGATCCTAGGGTGCCCATGGATCCATCCGATATTTCGCCGGACCGCGACATGGGTGATCCCGCCATGCCAAGCCTCCGCGATCGCGAAGAAATGATGCCCGAAGACGCGGCTTATCAGTAGGCGCTTCAAGCGGAGGCTTGCCACCTTCGACCCTCCCCGTCTAAGCTCGGGGCGATGAAAAAGAGAGGGATACCCCGCGGCCGCCTGATCACGTTCGAAGGTACCGAGGGAGCCGGAAAGTCGACATTGATCGCCGTGCTCGCTGACTTGCTTCGTGCGGAGGGCTTGGAGGTGATCGCGACACGCGAACCGGGGGGTTCGGCGGTTGCCGAAAAAATTCGTGAGTTAATTTTAGGATCACGAATGGACCCTTGGACTGAGGCTTTTCTCTACCAGGCCGCACGGACCGAACATCTTGCGGAAACGATTCGCCCCGCCCTCGAGCGCGGAGCGACGGTCTTGTGCGATCGCTTTACCGACTCGACGCTCGCTTACCAAGGAAGCGCGCGCGGCCTGGACTGGAAGACCCTACGCGCCCTCAACCGGATCGCGACCCGGGGCTTGGTCCCATCGCTCACGGTATTCGTCGACATCGATCCCGCGCGAGGGCTTCGCGACGCAAAAGATCCGAATCGATTCGAAGCTGAAGGCGTTGCCTTTCAAACGGCCGTGCGGAAGGGATATCTTCGCGCGATCCGAGAGGAACCAAAACGCTTCGTCCGTATTCGTGCGCGAAGCGGATCGCCGGAAGAGATGGCGGCGCAGCTCTTGAAAAAATTACGACGGGCAAAGCGATGAGCGCGCGAAAAGAAAAAACCGATGCGAAAAAATCAAGCGATGCCCTTCCAGCGCCGCTTCCGATCGAAGCTGAGATTCTGGCTTCCCATGCCGAAACGATCGACCACGCATTAAAGAACTGGCAATCCACTAAACGCGTTCCTCCCGTGCTGTTAGTTGTCGGTCCGCGGGGATGCGGAAAAAGGGAAATCGCTTACTACTTGGCGCAAACCCTCCAATGCGAAAATGCCGGCTTTGCCGAAAAACCCGACGATCTCTTTGGTGGCGGAGCGTCCGTGACCACGGGCACTCCCACTGCGTGCGGAACCTGCGTTTCCTGTCTACGAGCGGTCAGCGGCCAGCCTCTCGATTTCCGGGAGATTTCCTTGCGCGGCGATGCGCGGACGCTGGGAGTGGATCAGTTCCGCGAGATGAAAGAGAGCATGGGATTTTCGGGATATGCCGGTGGCTTCCGGATCTTTCTCGTCTCCGATGCGGATCGGATGACGTTACAAGCGGCCAATTCGCTTCTTAAAATTCTCGAAGAACCCCCCACCGGCTGGGTCTTCCTGCTTACTGTCGCGGATCCATCGTTATTGCCGTCGACCGTCGTTTCCCG
>CAZAKW010000130.1:0-7461 GCA_964485835.1 uncultured Bacteriovoracaceae bacterium | reverse complement strand
AGCGGAATTCCTTCGTCGCGAGGAAAGCATCGGCGCCCGGTGGTCAGGCCGCTGGATTCCTCGCGCAGGGCGAGCGCGGACAAATTTGGATTGAGGCTATTCTATGGACTTGCTTACTCACCGCGCTCGCAATTGGTTTCGTCAAACTTTCCCAGCTCGAATACTCCGCTTACCGAAAGCTTCTTCGCTCTCACGAGTCCCGCACGGACTCTGGATGGCCCCGAGTGCTTTGATGCTTGCGATTTGGGCGCATCAAGGAAGCCAGGAAGAAGGACGAATTCAGTGGTTACGCGACTCTCCTCCCACCCTGGAGACCTGGCATACGATGGTCAAGGACCGCGGGTTCGTTCCTGTCGAGGATCCGGCGTGGCGGGAAAAAGCCATCCTGGAGATGCCGGAAAATAGCCGCCGTCGCGGAAGCGGGTGGATCTCCGAAGACCGATACACGATCGCCGTGCGGGCCGACGGCGACTGGCTGTACTTCGCTTTGGGTGGGCCCAAAGATGGCAGTGGCGGCTCCTTGGTCCCGCGAGAGCTTTGGGAGGATATGGGCCTTGGGTGGGAAGCCTTAGCGAAATTCACCCAGATCGAGCTGCCACGAATTCGCACCCAGGCCTCTCGAGTGCCCGAGCGAAGAGCGTGGAGGGATCCGAGAAGTATTGTGTACTGAGGCTTCCGACCACCGGTAAGTCATTGACAAGCTGGGCCAGGATCGGTTTTATCAGGTCCGTGAAAACACCTTCGACGATTCTTACGGTTGGATCCATGGCTTTCGATTCCATCCAAACCCCGGCGGGTAAAGCCGACAAGGTTTTGGGCGGTTCGGTTAATTACTTTTCCGTAGCGGCATCGTTCTTCGCACCGGTACAGATCCTAGGCGTCGTTGGGGAAGATTTTCCGACTTCGCATCTCGAGTGGTTGGCCGCTCGGCGCATCGACACATCCGGGGTCAGCGTCGCTCAAGGCAAGACGTTCCACTGGGTTGGGACCTACGACGGAAATCTAAACGAGGCGAAAACGCTTTCAACCGCGCTGAACGTATTCGAAACCTTCAATCCGAAACTTAGCGAAAAACACCGCGACGCCGATTTCGTCTTCCTCGCGAACATCGATCCCGTCCTGCAGACCAGCGTGCTCGACCAAGTTCGCCAGACTCGACTGGTCGCCGCGGATTCGATGAACTTCTGGATCACCGGAAAACTCGAAGAGCTTAAGGAAACCCTCAAGCGGGTCGACATCCTTTCGATCAACGAAACCGAAGCCCATCTTCTCTCGGGCGAAAAAAATCTCAATCGCGCAATCCAAGTCATTCGCGCCATGGGCCCTTCGACGATCGTCGTGAAACGCGGAGAATACGGCGCGATGCTCTTCACTCCGCGTTCGATTTTTCTGGCGCCGGCGTACCCGGTCGACCTCGTGGTCGATCCGACCGGCGCAGGAGATAGCTTCGCCGGCGCGTTCATGGGATTTTTAGCGGAGCAAGGAGCGGATCGCGACATGGCGAAGAACGATCCCGCGACATTTGATCGCATGCTCCGTCGCGCCGTCCTCGCCGGTTGCACGATGGCGAGTTTCACCGTCCAGGATTTTTCGCTCCATCGGCTCATGCGGCTTGAAGTAAAAGAACTGGTCGATCGTCAGAACGCGCTTATGCGTATGATCCAGGTCGACTGATCTCGCCTTGTCTAAAAGACGGAATCCACGCAAGACGAAAATTCTTGTTGGAACCGAACCTTTGAAAATTCCGCGGCCCGCTCCCGGCAAAGCGCTTCCGTAAAAACGGCTTCACCTCGTTCGAGCTTAAGGACGCTATTCGAAAGGCTTTCGACGGTCTGTTCACGAAAAAAAACGCCCGTCCTGTCGGTAACCGTTTCGCGAACCCCCCCCGCACCGATCGCAACCACGGGGGCGCCAGCGGCCATGGCCTCCAAAGGTGTGATTCCAAAATCCTCGACGCCTGGAAAAACGAGCGCGCGGCACTCGGAATAAAGTCGTTCGACTTCGCGATTCGAGGGTTCGGAAACGATTTCGATACGCGTCCCCCGGATTCGGTCTCGAATCTGCTCCGCTTCCTGTCCACCCCCGGCGATGACGAGCGGAAGCTGCAATCTACGAAATGCTTCGATCGCCAGATCGATCCGTTTGTAAGGAGCGAAGGCGCCGAAGACGAGATAATAGTCTTTGGGCTTGCGAGGAGCTTGAAACCGCGCCAAATCCACGAAGGGATGCACCACACGCGCTTCCCTCCCCCAGAACTCCATGATTCGTTCGGCGATGAAGGCGGAATTCGCGAGGACTAAATCGATTTGCGCCGGCCCGCTCGTTTTCCGATCCCAACGCTGGAGGCGGCCCCGAACCAGCCCCGCCGCGAATCGTACCGGCGGGGAAGCCCGGCCCGGGCCGAAATAATCCTCGAAACGATCCCACATGTAGCGCATCGGCGCGTGCACGTACGATACGTGGGTCGCGCTCTCGGGTTTTCGCACGCCTTTCGCCACGCAGTGGGAAGACGACAGAACTAAATCGAACCCTCGCAGATCGAATTCTTCGATAAATGTCGGCATCGCCGGAAGAAAGTGGCGATAATTCTTCACTCCACCGGGTATTCGCTGCAATCGTGACGTGTGGATCTTATGCCGGCGGATTTTTTCCGAAATTTTTTCGGGCTCACAAATTAAAGTGAATACTTCCGCCTGCGGATAAAGCTCGAGGATCGCCTCAAGTACGGCTTCTCCACCCCGCATGCCGTTCAACCAATCATGGACGACGGCGACGCGAGGAGGGCGTGCACTCATCTTGGATTCCGAACGAAGGTTCGGAAAAATTCAAGCGTCCGTCCCAGTCCTTCTCGCAAGTCGACTTTGGGCTCCCACTTGAGTTCGGTACGAGCACGCGATATGTCGGGACACCGTTTACGAGGATCGTCTGGCCGTCCCGGGAGATGCTGGATCGGGGCGTCCACTCCCGTCAGTTCTTTCACCACCTCGGCGAACTCTAAAATCGAACGCTCAACGGGATTCCCGATGTTGACGGGTAGGTTTAGGTCCGAATCGAAATAGCGCAAAATCCCGTCGACCAGATCGTCGACGTAACAAAAAGAGCGGGTCTGTTTTCCGTCGCCGTGGATGGATAACTTTTCTCCGCGCAGCGCCTGCATGCAGAGTTCCGGGACCACCCGTCCGTCGTCGGGCCGCATCCGTGGTCCGTAGGTATTGAAGATTCGTACGATTCCGCCTCGCAGCGGAAGCTTAGGCTCCGCCAATTCCGGCAGGACGGTAGAAGCCGCGAGCGAAGAGTTCCACTTGCCCAGGCCTCGCACCGCACTTGAAACCAAGGCTTCTCCGAAGCGTTTCGTCTCGTCGTAACAAGCACGTGGTCCAATCGTGTTCACATTTCCCCAGTAGCCTTCGAGTTGGGGATGTTCGAGAGGATCTCCGTAGATCTCGGAAGTCGAAGCGATCACGTAGCGCGCTCCGGTACGAAGGGCCAAGTCCACGGTATGAAAAGCACCGAAAGAATCCACGGCCAGGATCTCAAAAGGAATTTTGTCGAAATCGACGGGACTCGCAGGGCAGGCGAAATGGAAGAGTCCCTGAAGCCCGCGCGACCGCAAAAACTTCATTTTTTCCAAAGGCAGCGGACGGGACACATCCGCTTCGACAAGATCAAACGAGGGGTTTTTTAAGGCCGAAGCTAAATTGTCCCGCGAGCCGGTGACGAAGTTATCCATCGCAGTGACGAAATACCCGCGCTCAAGCAAACGGTCGCAAAGGTGCGAACCGATAAAGCCGGCCCCCCCGGTGATCAAGATATGCTTCGTTTCGGTTTTCATGTCGTTCACCCTAACACACGCCGGTAAATCTGGTCCATCGAGCGTCCGAGAGCTTCGACGGAATAACGAGCCGAAATCTTCGCTCTCCCTGCGGCCGATACCGGCTGGAGCGATCCCGACGCTGATTTCCGAAACGCCCCCACCCATTCCGGCTCCGAAAGTGGCGCGACCCAGAGTGCTTCGTTTGGCGCAAGATCGCGTAACGCTTCCCGGTGCGCCGGGATATCACTCACGATAATCGGCGCCCCGAGGGCCACCGCTTCGATTGGGGGTAGGCCGAAGCCTTCGTAAACCGAAGGGAAAACAAGGGAGCGAGCGCCGCGAAGCAATGCTTGGGCATCGTCGTCCTTGAGCCCCGGCGCCGAAACGACGCCCGGTTCGTCCGCAAACCGGGTCATGGAAAGCACGAGTTTGAATTCCCGTGCGGATTCCGAACTCTGACGAAACGTTTGAAACGCCCGCACCAAGGTGGAAACGTTCTTGTGGGGCTTTTCGTTCGAAAGACAAATCCAGTAGCGCCCCGTCTCGACGCCGAATCGAGCGAGCGTCGAATCGATCGGTCCGCCTTCCTTCAGAAACCGAGGATCGATCGCGTTAGGCACGACCTCGGGGTTGAGCCGCGGGTTCCAGCGAACAATTTCGCTACGCGAAAATTCAGACACGGTCGTGACGGCTTTCGCGCGTTCCGAAAATCGGCGTAGCAACGTCTCGTAATAGACTCGTTCCAGGGGGCTGCCGTAAGTGAGATGATTCAGGTCGTGGAGGGTGACGATCCACGGACACGGCGAAGCCGCCAAACTCGAGAAACTCGGAGAATGGTAGAGTTTGGCTTTCATTCGCCAAAGTGCGACCGGTAGCGCCGCGATTTCCGCGGGTTCCAAAAACGGAGTCCGTACCTCGCGAGTCTCGAACCCGGAAAAATAGGACCCCATACCGGGTGCGCAGAAAAAAATCGGTTCGTACTCCAGGCTTGGAAGTTCCGCGAGGCCCTTAGCGATCATCCGGACGTAACGGGCGATTCCGTGAGAAATCTCGCCCACCATCCGTCCGTCGATGACGACTCGAGGTTTTGTTTTCACTCCCGCTTCTCCGGCTGTCCCCGGGGGGCAAGGGCGATGGCCAAGGCGAGCGACCACATCATCGAATGCAGAACCTTGGATTCGGAAAAATTCACCTGCGTAAGCCCATTCAAGTGAAAGACGATCCAGGCGGCGAAAAAGCCCCCTCCGCCGATCCATCCCAGTCCGATCGTCGTCCAGGTCCAGAAAAAGTAGGTGACCACGCCGATCAAGCCCATTCCACCCAAAAACTCGAAAAAATTGCTGTGGGCATGACCAACGAAGGGCGAAACCAAATCGGGACGTTCGGCCTGAAAATAGGCGGCGGCCATGGGTAAATTGTGATGCCAGCCCACTCCCGTCACCGGCCGACGTTTGAAAAGCTCGACGTTCGCTTTCCAAAGCTCGACCCGGTCGTGGATGCCCATGCTGTTTTGCGCTCGTACACGAACCGCCGGAATCTGAAACAAGCCTCCCAGCAGGAGAATTCCGCCGAGGATCGCGGCAATCGCCGCGCGCTTCGGCAGTTGGGTCACGATCAACGCGAAAACTCCGATCGGCAGCGAAATCCAAACTTGTCGTGAGTAAGTCCCGAAAATCGCGGCTAGTCCCAAAAGCGAAATCAAGATCGCGATCCGCCGCGAAATCCATCGGCGTTCGAAAATTTCAGATGCCGCGAGAAAAAAAGGGAAAATTGCGATCGAAGCGAAAGACAGGTGGTGTCCCGGAAAAACGGTGACATGAAAATAATTCATGCCCGGAATCGCTTGGGGCCTGGGCCATCCGATAAAAAATTGAACGCACCCGATGGCGGCCATTAAACCGAAAGCACCCAGGAAGAGACGCATCAAGCCCCTTCGCCCTCTCTCCGAAAGGGCTCGGATACAAGGAACCAGTACGATCGGCCAAAAAAAGTACCAGGTTTTCCACACGTCCCGGATCCAATGGACGTCCGGCGAGATGCCGCCTAATTCGAGCGGTTGCACGTCCGCAAAAAAAAGACTGATTAAAAACGACACCGCCACGGCCGCCGTCGCCCATAAGTAACGCTTCAATCCCGTGTCGTTCCACGTGCGCCGTACGGCCCTGAAAAAATTCGCGGGCCCACCGAAGCCCGCTATCGCTCCCATTAAAAGAATCGGGATTCCCAGACTCATCGTCGCTTGCGAGCCTAAAATCAGGACGGAGTATAGCGCAAGGCCTGCGAAGAGAGCCCTTTCCGAGCGAAGCGGCATACCCGTACCAGATCACACCCCTGACAAATTTCCACCCGAAACCGGCGCTGGCAGAGGTCGAGAATTCCCAGGCGGGCTAGCGCGAAATCGTAGCGAACCGGATCTTTCGGGTCGCATTCCCGAAGACGGTCGGTGATTTCACAAGCCGCGCGCCAGCCTAAAGTTTTTCGTTCCGTCAGCCCGAGGTACTGAGAAATACGCCCCGTATGGGTGTCCAGCGGCATGACGAGTTGGTTTGGCGACAGGCCCGGTGAATTCCCGGGGAGTAGAACACTTCCTTTCCGCCATAACCCCAGATCAAGCGCGTCTTTGCGCACCATCCACCGAAGCGCCATGCACCATCGTTTACACGCGCTTCCCGAAGAAGGGGGCGTGACTAAGTACGAAAACGACGGAAGGCCGGCCTCGTCGGACCCCCACTCGGCCCGCCACCGCTCCCAGTCTTGAAATACTTTTGAGAGGCCCGCTCCGAAATTCTCACACGCCGGAGTCACGTACGAACTCAGATGCGCTCCAAACGAACCGTAGACCCGCCAACTTCGTTCCAAAAGACGCGAGAAAACGAAAAAATCGTCTCCGACGTTGAAACGGTGGACGAACCCTTCGAGTTCCTTTGACCATCGGCGACGCCCTTCCGCCGTCGCAAGCAAGCGAATCACCTCCGAGGGCCGCGGTCCCGCACGCGCCATTCGAGCCAAAAGATCCTCAACCGATCGACGGATCTGGCCAACCTTTCCGTAAGCCATCACCGCGGACAATAAACCGACACATTCCTGGTCCCACGCGTCGCTATAGCGGTGCGGAAACTCCAGGGGGTCGGACGATAAAAACACCGCTTGATTGTACTTTTGGAAGAGCGGCTCAAGCACAAACTCAAGCGGGACTTCAACGCTGCGCTTCTTCATTGTTATTCTCGCGGTTTAACGCTATCCGAATTCGTAATGTTCGGCCGCGTTCTACCGATGATCTTACTCCTTTTCGTATGCGCGGACCCTGCATTTTCCGCTCCGGATCCTCGACCCACCGCACAAAGCACTCCTCCGGTCGTAAACTCAAAAAAAATTCCCGAGAATCCGTTCCGTTGCGACCGTCTGATCCGGTACCGAGGCAAAACCCTCCCCTGCGATTCCGCGCTTAAGCGAGACGGCGAGAGCCTGAGATCCATCATGGAATCGACCCCCGAGGCCCTCGAGGAACTCGATGCGTATCAGGCCGGGCGAAGCACAATCCAGGCGGCGGCTTATACGGGAACCACGGGCTTGGTCCTCGCCCTCACCAGCGGAATGCTCGCCGATGTTTTCGTTTCCGAAAATCGCCCCGATTCCCGGGAAAGTAC
>CAZAKW010000129.1:0-7461 GCA_964485835.1 uncultured Bacteriovoracaceae bacterium | reverse complement strand
TACCGACGTCGCGCCGTAGGGGTGCAGTTCTTTGGGGTCGGGTTTACCGGCGGGTTCCGAATTCCCCTGATCCCCTTAAAGCATGACTGGCGCAGTGTCTTGAAGACGGTCGATGGAAATTAACCGAAGGGTGCGGATGGCTTCGCGAGAGGTCGATCGAATTTAGGCCGATACCGACACCGGAAGTCAGTTGAACAATGGCCAACAAAAGTACATATTTTGTTCCAAATGGAAACAGATCGACTCCGCTACTTTTGCGCCATTGCCGAGACGGGCAGTCTGACCAAGGCCGCCGAAATCCTGGGAATTTCGCATAGCGGACTTTCCAAAGCGATGGCCGTCCTCCAAGGAGAATTAGGAGATCAAATCCTCAGGCCTCACGGACGGGGCCTGGAGGTGACCGAAGCCGGCAAACGCCTCTATCTGAAAAGCAAAGATATCTTAGATCTAATTGGAAAGATCAAAGATGGCTCGTCGGCGCCAAACCAGGAATTTTTACGAATCGGTTTGGCCGAAATTTTTTCGCTCACTCTCGCCGATCCGATCGCGCAAACCTTTCAAAAGCGAGTGAGCTTTTTTGATGTCGATGCGGGCGAAGGGGAGGTAAAAATCCTCGCCGGGGACATTGATTTCGCATTGTCGTTCGTGCCTTTTCCCCATCCCGATCTGGAATATCTTAAGATCAAACGGGCACAGATGGGGGTCTTTTATTCGAACACGGAACTCAGCCCTCTTCCCCTGCAGGAACTCCCCTTCGTCGTTCCGAACACCGAAATCAAAAACAATCCCTTGAGCATTAAGGCCAGAGACGGATGGCCGGCGAACTTCCCGCGCAACGTCCAGTTCAGCGCGAACACTCTCGCGTTGGCGCTTCAAGTGGTGGAGGCGGGACGGGCAGCCATTTTCGTTCCTAAGTTCGTAGCTGCCCGATTGAATTTAAAGCTCCCACCCAGAATTCGATTGCGGGAATTCGAGCTGCCCAAAGAGATCGCATCCGGCACAGCCCGTGATCTTTACCTCGTAAAAAAGAAAAGCATCGACGAGACTTCGCAGATGCGCCTGGTTGCGAAGGTCGTTCGAAGCGTCGCCCTTTAGATTTGTAACTAATAGGAACAAGACATCCGCTTTAATTCTCTTTTATTCCAGAGCGTTTGCCCGGAAAACCTCGCCCAGGAGGTTACCCGTGAATACCCTGCATCTGTATGGCGATATCGCAGACGTCTTCGAAGGAAAAACGAATCCATCGACTCTCACCCGGCGACACGCCGGGGTCGCTGATTCTCTGAGTTTTGGACTTGGCGTCTCTTGCTTCAAAGACGACCTGACCAATATTGGCGACGCGGTTTATTTTAATCGTCGATTCTTCATCCGCTCCACGGACGACGGCGAACGACGAGACCCTCGCGGGCGAAAGTTCCGGGAGGGTCGGGCCCGAGACTATCGAACCGTGTACAGCCTAGGCGTGACGGGCCACCCGCTCGATATGTACCAGAAAAATTTGAAGCATGACGGATCTTGCCCTCCCGATTTTACGATCGAAACTCTCATCTCTCGCATCGTCGGCCCCGCAAGAAATCCAGGCTCACCTCCGCGAGCCTACGGATTTCTCGGACTGATTGACTATGAAAACATCCATTCAACTTCTCTGGCGGTTCCTCCAATCTACGGAGAAAACATCATTCCCTTAATGAAACGGTACGCCCGGCCAAACATCCCTCTTCCAAAACGATCGGGCATCGTGATGGGCTTCGTTCGCGATCGCACGCAGTTGGACGATCCGGAGAATAGCCGCCTATTAGGCCGTCGCCTTTTCTTCGATAATCCCAAGGACAACGAATCCAGCCAAGAGTCTGTTCCGACCACAGACCTCTTTCAGGGTCCCCACTGGATTTCGCACACCCACGGAATTCGCCTTCAGGCCGGGCACTCGGTTCTGCCGGAAAACGACGCGTCCCTCCGCAGGATGACGACCGACCAAACTTTCTCTCGATCGATAGTCGATCGAGCCATGGCTCGAAACGACTACGAGGACTGCGGACACGTGATCCCGAAATCGACTCTTCGCCGATATTTCGTCGTCGCGTTCCCCATCCACACGATTGAATCCAACGATTCAAGGTCACCTCGATGAGGCCCGCCCAATCTCTCAGTAAAACACTCATCGATATGATCCGCCTCCAGGGATGCCGGACTCTTTTCGGGGTACCGGGAGCCTATAGCATCCACTTCGTCGACGCCTGTGCGGACAAATCCAGCCCGCTCGAATTCATCTTGAGTTCACACGAAGGCGGAGCCGCGTTTATGGCTGGAGGCTATTCGCAGGTAACCGGGGCGCTCGGTTGCGTGGTCACCACCGCCGGACCCGCGGCTCTCAATACGGTTGCTGCTCTTGCCAGCGCGAAGAGTGACGGAGACCGGGTACTACTGGTGCACGGCGAGATTCCCAAAACAAAACGCGGATTGGGCTTACTCCAAGATACCGAAGCTTTCGGCTGCTCTATGCAGAGCGCGCTCGCCCCCGTGGTACATGATCAGTTCGTGATCGACTCCGCGGACGATTTTACCGACCGGTTCGATCAAATCTCAGCGTCACTAGGGGCTTCAAGTCACACGACCCACCTCATGGTCGGCGCCGACGTTTTTTCGGCGCCGATTCCTTTCCTGGCGCCGAGTCGCGAAAAATTCATTGGGAACGACGACGTCTCGATCTCCGACGAAGCTTTCGCCTCGGCCGAAGATCTCCTGATCGAATCGAAATCGGTATTCGCGCTGATTGGACACGGAGTCTATCAGTCGAAGTGCTTGGAAGATCTCCATCTTTTCCTCGATCAGTTGGAGATCCCCACCCTGGTCACGGCGCGAGCTGCGGCTTGCGTCGATCCGACGCGGCCTTACTATCTCGGCCAGCATTCAATTTTTTCGCATCAGCGGGTCGAAGAATTAATGAAAGCCTACGGCGGAAAAAAAACCGATCTTCTCCTTGTAATCGGTTCGAGCCTTGGCGAGTTTGCGTCAAACGGCTTTGCTTCCTACCTCACAGAGATCCCAAATATCATCCACGTGAACACAGATGAAAAATGCTTTGGTCGACTCGGGGGGCACGCCCTTAACTTGAAAATGGACGCAAAACTTTTCATTAAAAGGATGATCGCAAGTAAACGCCTGGCGGCGTCTCGGACGGCAATTCGCGAACGCAACCGAAAGCGCCTGGGCGAATTTCGGTTGGATGGGCCGACCGCACTTCACTCCCGTTTGGACCGAGATCTCGCCACTCCGGCCAGCGAACGATCGGGCCAAAGACTGGTGCACGCTGTTTCCGAAGCGCTGGCCCAGTGCCTCGATCCGGCGACCACGCTGAACGTAGTCGCCGACACGGGGAGCTCAAAACTGTACGCCGCCCACTACTTCACGTACCGAGCGGGCTCTCGATGCATCATCAACTCGGGCACCATCGATTGTCTGGGATTCGGCCTCAGCGCGGCGATTGGCGCCGCCGTGGGCTCGCGGGATATCCAAGAGGATGCGCTCACGATCTGTTTCGTCGGCGATGGCGGACTCTTGATGAACAACGAGCTGAATACGCTTGCCGCCAATGCTTCCTTGAAGAAATTGAGGCTGATTGTGTTCGTACTCAATGACGCTTCTTTGTCTTATGTGCACCAGGGATTCGCAGCTGTGATGGGGCGCCCCCTTGAGGCGACTCGGTTCGATCGGCAATTGGATTTTACGAAGATGGCTGCTTGCTTTGGTCTGCCTTCCGTTATTGTCGAAAACCCTGGCGACATCACGCCAGAGTTTTTCACGAACCTGATTGAAAAGGAGAATTTGCCGATGATTGTCGACTGCCGCATCAGCAACAAGGTCGTTGGCCCGGGGTTTTCGCGGTATAATCACGTACGATCCCTCTTCGACAAGGATCCTCTTACACCGGACGAAATGGCCGCGACTCTAGAATGTCCATCTTCCTAGGAGCGTGAAGGAACAGCGTGAACCTAAATCACCGGCCCGTCGGGCTCAACTTCCGCTTCGTCGGCTCCGTCTTCCTTCAGTTTCCGGTAAATCGTGCGTGAGTTAATTCCGAGAAGTTTCGCAGTTAAGTTCTTATCCCCTTGGGTGAGCTCTAGCGTTCGGCGAATCAGGATCTCCTCGATCTCGCGAAGCGGAGTCCCGACGGGGATGGTGATCGAATGCGGCGACTCGGCGAGACCCAAACCCTGGCCGGCTAGCTCAAGGATGTGCGGAGGCAAGTCTCCCGGCTGGATCACGGGACCGGTCGCGAAAATCACCGAACGTTCGAGCGCGTTCTGGAGCTCTCGCACGTTTCCGGGCCACGCGTATCGCGACAGAATCTCGAACGTCTCGGGCGAAACCGCAACGGCGGACTTCTCGTGTCTCTGCGACGCTTCGGCGACAAAGAGAGCGGCGAAATCGGGAAGATCTTCGAGCCGAGCGCGAAGCGGGGGGAGATCGACCGCTACGACTTCGAGGCGAAACAATAAATCCTGCCGGAACTTGGATTCGGAGACGAGTTGTTTGAGCGGTTGGTGGGTCGCCGAGATCAACCGCACGTCGATCTTACGCGCGACCGAGGCGCCGATTCGACGAACTTCGCTTTCCTGTAAAACACGGAGCAACTTCGCTTGAAGCGAAAGGGCCAAATCCCCGATCTCGTCTAAAAATAACGTCCCGCCATTCGCGGCTTCGAAAAGACCGGCCTTGCCAGACTGAGCTCCCGTGAACGCGCCCTTCTCGTAACCGAAAAGTTCGCTCTCCAATAAATTCTCGGGGAGCGCCGCGCAGTTGATCGCGACGAACGGGCCGGTTCGACGAGCGGAAGTTTCGTGGAGCGCACGGGCGACTTGCTCTTTTCCCGTTCCACTTTCGCCTTGGATCAAAACGGTCGCGGTCGTCGATCCGACCTGGTCGACCCACGCGCGAAGGCGCTCGGCCTGCAACGAACGTCCCGCGATCCGCGCGGAGCCACGCCGGGCGGGAGCTGATTTTTCGGTCTTTGCATTCGCGTCCGCCGCACGACCCGCTCGTTTCATCGCCGTCTCGACGGCTTCGATCAACGTCGCCCGTTTGAAAGGTTTCGTCAGAAAATCAATCGCCCCCAGCTTCATGGCCCAGACCGCGTCTTCCACGCGGCCGAACGCCGTCATCAAAACGACCGGAATCGTTTTTCCGGAGTGGCGAAGCGCGCTCAAAAACTCCAAGCCCGTCATCCGGGGCATCCGCACGTCCGAAATCACCAGATCGATCCGCTCGCGCCCTTCGGAAGCTTCGCGGCGGATCCGGTCAATGGCGTTTTGGCCGTCGTCCGCGGTCTCGACGACGTAACCCGCATGCTCCAAGATTTTTCGAGTGGTCGTCAGCCCCTGGACATCGTCGTCGACCAACAAAATTCTTACCGGGGTCATACGAGGGCCTCGCCTTCGGTTTGCGAAGGGAGCGCCGGATTCTCAAGCGGAACGTCCGCCCCAATGGCCTCCGGAAGGACGATTTCGAACCCCGCCCCCCCAAGTCGCGTGTGTTCGACAAATCGGACGTCGCCGCCGTTTTCTTCGGCGACCTTTTTCACAAAGCTTAGCCCAAGCCCAGTCCCCTGGGCCTTTGTCGTGGAAAACGGAGTAAAGAGTTTCGTGCGCACGCTTTCGGAAACGCCGCTTCCGTCGTCCTCGATCCGCATGAATACGCGCCCGCTTTCGTAAGCACCGACGTGGAAATGAATCCGCGTCGCGCCGGCCTGCAAAGCATTATTGAGAAGATTGCCCGCCGCTTGCTCTAGGTTCGTCTCGTCGACTCGAACCGAAAGCGGACGATTCGCATCGCGTTTCCAGTCGACGCGCACACCTGCCTTTTCGATCGCGGTGGCATAAGTGGCGAGTACGCCTTCGAGGAGCGTCGAGAGCTCTACAACTTTCGTCTCGCCACTGCCCATACGCGACAAGCGCAGATAGTTCTCGGTGATTTTCTCAAGCCGATCGACCGAAGCGAGAATCGCCTGAAGCGCGGACCGCAGCGAGGCGTTCCCGACGGCCGTCGCCGTTTCGAGAGCGAGTTCGGCTTCGAGTCCGATCGCGTGCAAAGGATTGCGTACCTCGTGGGCGACTTGGGCGGAGAGCCGGCCGACGGCCGCGAGGTGTTCGATCTCCTTCAATTTTTCTTGGAGCGAGACTTTATCTTGGAGGAGTTGGTTTTGGTCGGCGAGCACCCGTTTTTGCCCGTCGACGACTTTTTCCCATTCTAAGAGTTGCGTCGTCATCCGGTGGAATTCCCGCGCAAGCGCGCTCACCTCGTCGTCGCGGTGGAGAGGCAGCTCCGGAAGACTTTCTTTATCGCCTCGGCGAAGACCGCGCTCCGTAATCGAACGAGCAAGCCGAGTTAACTCGTCGAGCGGCCGAAGCGCACGGTCTCCCACCCAAAGCATTAAGAGCGAAAGACAAACGACCACGCCTAAAATCACTTCCAGGCCCGTGCGAAGTTGGCCGACGCTCGCCTGGGCGTCGGTGAAGCGGTCGCGAAGGGATTGGTCGTGAATGCCGACGCCCCACTGGAGTTTTTTTCCCCAATCCTCTAAACGCGCATTCCAGCCTGGGTAAAGACGAGTCGCCGTTTCGAAGTCTTTTCGCTCCAACGCGCTGTAAATGGCGACGCCGTCCGTTTGCAATCGCTTGAAGTCGGATTCAAGCTCGCCCGACCAACCCGCCCAGTCAGCGGAGAGCTGCTTACTCTTGGGCAGCCTCGAAACCAACCCCTGCAGCCGTTCGATCTCGGCGTCGACCACCTCGACGATCCATCCCGGGATCGGCCGGGGGATCCAGCGGGCGTCGTTCCAGTAAATGCTGCCGATCGATTTCTGGGCCTCGCGGCGATAGACGTCCGCATCGATCTGCATCTGCGCGAAAAGCTTATTCAACGGGAGCGAGATCCGGTTGATCGAATCCAACGTTTGATTCACTTCCGAGATCTGGAGAAGCGAAAGCGACGACGCTCCGAGCGAAAGCACGATCAAGCCGCCGACGAAACCGAAAACTCGGCTGCGCATACGAGCCCCGCTCGGAATATTGGCGCGCGACGTTCCGCCGTCCGAAGACTCGGACGAGGCGCTCTTTTGATTTTCCGAACGGCGAATCATTCGTCCTGAATCTCGCTTTCGTTGGCCGCGACCGTTTACCCTTCTTTGGGTAACTCGATGCGCGGGTAAATCGGCTTAGGCTCGCCCGGTCGGATTCCGACCTGGCCCCACTCGAGCTTCGAAAGCGGCGTCTCCTCGACGCCCAACTGCCGAAAAACCTCGAGCATTCCTTGGGGAAGGACCGGAAGGAACGCGGTCGCGGTCCACCGGATCCCTTCCATCAAAGTGTAAAGCACTTCGCGAAGTTCGGCCATCGACTCGGGCGTCGCCGTTTTGGCGAGCGCCCAGGGCTTCGTACGGTCGATATAGAGGTTAAGAAGCCG
>CAZAKW010000128.1:0-7473 GCA_964485835.1 uncultured Bacteriovoracaceae bacterium | reverse complement strand
CATCCCCAGTTTTCAACTGAGAAAGCATGTTGGCCTGTTCCTTCATCCGCTTTTGCTGGGGGCGGATCATCAAAAAATACATGATCGCGAACATCGCCGCGAACGGAACGAGCATCGCAGCGGTCCCAGGCTGGGAGGGCGCGGCCGGCGCGGTCGTGCCGCCCGGAACCGCTTCAGGATCGGCAAGTGCGCGGCCAACGAAAGTGAGCGAGGAGAGAACAATGGCGAGAGCGGAGGCAAAACGTGCGTTCATTTCAAAGTTCCTTTTTTCCCTGAGGCTTTTCTTTTAAGCCCTCAAAACAGTTCAGGTTTTTTAAGTTTGTCTTCGGGTATAGAAAGACTCGCACCATTCGTCAAATCGATTCTGGAGAATGGCTTGACGCATCTGCTGCATGATCGTTAGATAGTACGTTAAATTGTGGATGGAATTAAGGCGTGCGGACAGCGCCTCCCCGGCCACGAAAAGGTGCCGCAGATAAGCGCGCGAATACTGCGTACAAGTCTCGCATGGACACTCCGGGTCAAGCGGCCCGGCGTCGTCTTGATAGCGAGCGTTCTTAATATTCACTTTGCCTTCGCTCGTGAAAAGCGTGCCGTTGCGAGCATTTCGGGTTGGCATCACGCAGTCAAACATATCGATGCCGGCGCGCACCCCCTCGACCAAGTCTTCCGGACGCCCTACCCCCATCAGGTAACGGGGTTTTTCGGCGGGCAAAAGCGGCGCCGTATAATACGCCATTTTCTGCATCAGATCGGGCGTCTCGCCGATCGAAAGTCCGCCGATGGCGAATCCGTCGTACGGCATCCGCGTGATCTCTTCCGCCGATTGCGCACGGAGGTGTTCAAATAAACCCCCTTGGACGATTCCGAAGCGATTCTGATGCGGCTTGAGCTCGACATCAAACCCCCGTTTTCCCCAGGCGACCGTGCGTCGCATTGCCTCAAGCACTTGTGCCTCGGTCGCCGGGTAGGGCGGGCATTGGTCAAACGCCATCACGATATCGGAGCCTAAAGCGCGTTGGATCTGAATCGAGAGTTCGGGCGTGAAACGGTGCCGGGACCCATCGATATGGGATTGAAAAGTCACTCCATCGTCGTCGATCTTATTCAAACCAGCGAGCGAGAATACCTGGAATCCGCCGGAGTCCGTCAGAATCGGGCCGTTCCAGTTCATAAATCGGTGTAAGCCACCGAGTCGTTCGATCCGCTCATGCCCCGGGCGAAGATAAAGGTGGTAGGTGTTTCCCAAGATCACCTGAGCCTTCATCTCGTGGAGTTCCTTGGTCGCGACGGCTTTCACCGTGCCCTGGGTCCCGACGGGCATGAACGTCGGGGTTAAGACTTCTTTCGGAACGCCATCAAAGCCAGGCAACACGAGACGACCGGCGCGCGCGCGCGGTTTACCGTCTTCTCCGGAGAGCGTTTTTTCGAGATCAAATCGAAGGCTCATTTCGAGAGGTGTACCCAAATTCGGGGGGTTTTTCTTTAAAAAATCTGGGTAAATAATGACACATTTTAGATCTCGCCAAATCACGTAATCTTGGAGTTAACCCATCGCGGTTCGTAGCACGTCGGCAGAGCATTTCGCTGTAAGCGTATTGGGAAGTGGAAGTCTGGGGAGACTTTATGCCGATGACACGTATCGCTTTCGTTACTTTCTTTATGGGCCTGATGGCCGCCCTCACTCAGGGGTGCAACGACACTTCCTTTTCGGCCGCGTCCCTGCCGCAGACCAGCACCCCGGATATTGGAGTAATCCCACCGGGCGGCCCCGTCCCGCCTCCCGACACCAGCCCTCCGATCTGCGATCCTTTTAGCAACGGCGGCGCGAGGGATGCCACCAAGGGGGTCCGTGCGACGCTCCACTACTATGAGGTCGGTGATCCACGGATCGCTTCGATTGCCAACTCCAACCATTTTATTCCCGGCGTTCCAGGAGTGGTTACCGCCGCAAGCCCAGTTTATCTCAACCAACTCGACGTCCCTACACGTGCTTTCAGCGACGGCTTTACGAACGGCGAAGGCAACCTTTTGAAAACGATGAGCGGCGAGCCTCTAATTGAATGGTTTTCGCTCAGAATGGGATCGAATTTCATAGCGCCGACGGCGGCTGAGGAAGGGCATTATCAATTTGCGCTCCACTCGGACGACGGCGCGGTTCTGAAAATCGACGAGGGCCGCAACGGAAACTATGTCGACCTTGTTAATGACGACTCGATCCACGCTCCGAAACTGACGTGCGCGACTCGTACCGTCCATTTGAAAGCAGGAGATCCTCTCCCGTTTAAGTTGAACTACTTCCAAGGACCTCGCGTGTTGATCACGCTTCAAGTGCTTTGGAAACGTCTGCCCGCTGCCCAATCCTCAGGGTTAAGTTGCGCGATGGGAGAACTCTCGTCGATTCCTGCCGCCGCTTACCAACTGGAAGCGGGCCGCACGAATCCCTGCGTGAACTAAAACAGCCTCTACTCGATCGATTCCACGCGGTAGGCGCGATCGCCTCCCTTGGACTCGATCGTGACGACTTCGCCGGCACTCGCACCTAAAATCGCGTCGCCAATCGGAGATGCGGGCGTGAAGACGGAATAGGACGTTCCGTCGACTTCGACGCTCGTTCCCCCTCCGCGGACCGCGAATAGGGCGTGCAACCGCGCACCCTTTGGACGAGGATCGTCTTCCGACACCAGAGGCTGGACGCCGACGATCACACCCGCGGCTATGGTTTTCGTTCCCGCCTCGGCCGAATCTCGCAGCAGACGATACTCAAGCACGACCTGCTTAAGCTCCGCCGCGCGCGCGGCCTGCGCCCCCGCGAGATACGATGCCTCGATCCCCCGCGTATCGTGGGAATCCTCGGCCTTGCTTTCCTCGTGGGTCGCCGCCTCGTGGGCAGCGTTCGCGGACGCGGTCAGCGTTTCAATTTCGCGCTCAACCTCGGCGATGAAAGCGTCGATGATCTTTTTCTTGTCCATAGTGTCTGCTCCTCGTGACTCGATTACAGAAACGGATTCGAATGCTTTTCAATCCCGACTTTGGATTCTCCGCCGTGCCCCGGACAAACCCGTGTGTCCCCGTCCAACACGAGAATCCGCTCCCGAATAGAACGGAACATCTGGTCCGCGTCCGCCCCCCAAAGATCCGTTCTTCCGACGCTGCCTTGGAATAAAGTATCACCGGTAAAAACCGTCTCGGGCACCGAAAGCGCGGAGTCTTCATGCAATCGCAGACACACTCCTCCGGGCGAATGCCCAGGGGTGTGGATCACCGAAAGCTTGAGCGAGCCGAGCGAAATTTCTTCGCCATGTTCGAGGAATTTTTCGACCGGCAGCGGTTCGTCGTACCGAAGACCAAACATCCGTCCCTGATCTTGAAGTTTATCGTAGATCGCGACGTCGTCCTGGTGGAGTGCGATCGTCGCCTTTCCCCCTCCCCGCTTTTCGGTCGCTTCGCGCACGGCCCGGGTACCGCCGATGTGATCGAGATGGGCGTGGGTGTGGAGCAGGTATTTCAAGCGCGGTTCGACGGCGACGCCTTCGGCGTTCGTCCATTTCGCCTGGGCGAGCGCGGCGAGGACTTTCCCCGGCTCGTCACCCGGATCGATTGCCGCCGCCTCTCCCGTTACTGGGCAAACGAGAATTCGGCAGTTGCACTGGAAGGGTCCGACGACGACATTTTTTTCGAGATACCTCGTCATAAAATCAGCATCGCATCGCCGTAACTAAAGAAGCGATATTTTTCGCGTACGGCTTCGCGGTAGGCGTGAAGAATCAGTTCACGACCCCCGAAAGCGCAGGCGAGCATTAAAAGCGTCGACTTTGGTAAATGAAAATTCGTTAAAAGCCGATCAAACGCCTCGGGCGAACGACCGCCGGGATGGAGGAAAATCGAGGTGCTGCCCATGCCTGATCGATAAACTTTCGCTTCGGCGTCATAAACGCTTTCGAGCGTCCGCACTGCCGTCGTGCCGATGCACACGACCCGCCCCCCGGCCTGGCGATGGGCGGTGACTTCCTGGGCGACGATTTCCGGCACTTCAAACCGCTCCTCGTGCATCGCATGCGCGCGGATATCGTCGGTTTTTACCGGTCGAAACGTACCGAGACCGACGTGTAAAGTCACTTCCGACCAGCGGGCCCCGCGGGTGCGAATCGCGTCGATCACCGCAGGGGTAAAGTGCAGACCGGCGGTCGGCGCGGCGGCCGAGCCGGTCGCCTTTGCGTAGACGGTTTGGTAAGCACTTTCGTCGGCCGACGTTGGCGCGCTTGGCCCCGGGCGCCCCTCGGCATCGCCCGGTCCCTTTCGATTGATATAGTGGGGCAGCGGCAGGGATCCCGCGTCGCTCGCCAAAGGATCTTCGTCAAATCTCGCAACGACCGTCCCCGTCTTGGACTCGGACGCGCCCCGAACGATTTCTCCGACAAGATATCCCCCGCTGGGCTTCGGCACCGCGAATCGAAGTCCCGGAGATTGCCGGGCGGTCGACTTGAAAGCGCCTTCCCAAAATCCGCCCGGCAGCGCGCCCAAAAGTAGCATCTCGATTTTTCCCCCGAAAACCGGCGCTTCGTCCGATTTTGATAAAAGACGATGGCCGAGGAGGCGCGCTTTCATCACCCGGGTGTTGTTTGCGACCAAGAGATCCGAGGCGTCCAGGTAGTCCGGCAGGTCTAAGAAGCGTCGATGCGTAAGGGTGCTGCGTGCTCGATCGACGACAAGAAGTCGAGAATGGTCCCGAGGTTCGACCGGGGCCTGCGCGATTCGTTCGGGGGGGAGTTCATAGTCGTAGGCCGCTAAAGAAAACAAATCGGATTCGGTCATGGAATGTCGTGCACGGACGGTGCGCGCCTTTCGCGGTGGTTTTGCCAGAAGCACGGATTACTCGCAATTCAGATCTTTGCCTCACTTGAATGGTCACGCATACTCGGCTGCATGAATCCCCAGCTCATTTTTCTACCTTCCGTTGCCCTGGTGGTCCTTACCTACGGAGTCCTTTTCTCCATGTTTCGAGGACGAGTGGCTGGAATGCGCAAGCATCAGACCCGCATTCAAGCGTTGGCCGACCCTAAAGTCGAAGCCGTTGTTTTTGAGAATTCTCGCGACGCGTCCGATAACTTCGAGACTCTTTTTGAAATGCCGATGCTCTTTTATTTCGCGAGCGTCGTGATCTTCGCCTTGGAGAGAGTCGATGCGACCTATCTGGTGCTGAGCTGGATGTATGTCTTATTGCGGGTCTTCCACAGCTACGTCCACTGCACGACGAATCGGGTGAAGTTTCGGTTCCGTGCTTTCGCGGGTTCCGTATTCGTCTTACTTGGGCTTTGGGGCCGGATCGCATACCAAATCACGATCGATTCTTGGTGAGCGAAGTACCTAAAATCCGATCTCTTCCGCCAAAAACGTGACGAAGGTTTTATTCATCCTCGTGGGGGCTCCCTCCGAGAAGTAATAAAGATGGGTATTACCGCTCGTTTCAAACAGATCACGTTCGGGTTTTTAGCCCTAGTCGCGGTCGGTGGGTCAGCCCGGTCGGACCCACCGAATCCGGTCAACGCGCCGGAGTTCAAAGCCCGGCTGAACATGATAATCGACGAAGTGCACGAATTCGCGTTCATGCGAAAGTGGGCGATTGAAAACGGTGTCCCGCTCTATCTTGCGGGCGGATCGGCGACGGGCCTCGGATCGCACGTCAAACGTTTCTTTGAGGAACCGACGAAGCGAATCACTTCCAACTATTTCGACATCTACCGAGCGACCCAAGATGCGGATATCGTTCTCGACGGAAACGAGGCGCAAGCGTTAGAACTCGAAGCGGCGCTCACCGAACGCTTCTCCTACCTCCAGGGCGACAAATCCGTCTGGGAAGTCCGTCTACTGCGAACGCCTCGTGGATCCGGAGTCGGAGAAAAAGAACCCCTCGTGAACAACCGGAATTTTACCGGACAAAATACCGATTCTTATTCTACGGGTCTAATCCGTTTGGACCAGCCAAACCGTCCAGAAGGGATGATTCGCGATCTTTACGATTGGACGAACGAGACTAATCCCCGTTTCCTCGTCGATCTGCTCGCCGGAAAAATGCATTTTTACGAAACAGGAATTCATCAGGAGACCCGTCGGTTTAAAGCGGGCTTGAATCCCGAGATTCTCGCCGTCGTCCGGGCTTGCGTAAAATCCTCGTCCTACCTCGGAGAGCTATCGACCGAGGACCTAGAGACCCTGCGGAGGATCGTGAAAAATTTCGACCCAGCGTCGTTACCGCGCGGGAGTCAAGCCGCGAACTACGTTCGGCGGACGGCGATGAAGCTTTTTATGAATTCCGCCGACTTGGCCCGCACCTACGATCTTCTCCAGAGCATTGGACTCCTAGGAAAACTTACCGACTTTGCAAAATCCATCGGCGACGCTTCTCTCGCATACACGCTTGACCGAGTGCCTCTTCGGGATTACCCAATCGGCGGCGGTCCGGGTAGGGAACCCGCGGGCAAACGAGCAGGGATTCTTGGTTTAAAGGAACTTGCCCACGACACACGGTCGATCGCAGCTTTCGAAAGTATCGCGATGTCCAGATACGGACTCGCCAATGTCTACGTGTCCCGCCCAGACACGGGAAACGAAGCCGCGGTGTTCGGAGAAGGGTTCTATCTTCTTCCTGGCCGAGAAGGCCTTTGGGGTACGGGGATTACACTCCGCTTTGACATCCATCCTAACGCGCTTGAAGGGCGTGATTTCGTCGTTAGAAACGGCTACGTCATCGTCTTGAACCGAAGTATTCTGAAGTTCAAAGACGAATCCTCAAACGTTTCTCCGATCGAACTTTACCGGATGATCAGAGCGAAAGCTTCGGCTCGTACGCCGTCCCCTCTCGACCGCTCGGCGCTTGAAGGGGAGATTCGACAACGAATTAGCCGCGCACCGAAGAGTGAGACGAAGAGAATCGTGAGTACCGCGGTGGAACTTGATCTCCTGAGTACTGAATTCATCGCCGAACTTTTCCACTCGCCCTACGTAGAAGGAAAAGCACTCTTCAAACTTCTTTTCACGACTCTGGCCCGTCGGGACCCGAACCGGTTCGTTCCCCTGTTGACCGACTATCTCACTCAAGAGAACGGAAACCTCGACAAACGCATCGCCGGCTGGATGACGACCTCGAACGACTTTCGTTCGCTCGTTGAAACGCTCGTTCGCCTCCAAAGCGAGGAGCAGACACGCCCGATCGCGGAAGCATTTTTCAAAGGCCTCCGAGCCTCCCAGCTATCCTCCGGAACCGCCCGAAAGCCCATTTCGCCAAACTTTCTTCTCGAGCTCGCGGAAAAAGACCTGCTGGATATCGATATCGCTTTTTCGAAACTAACCACGAATCGCACGCCTGCTACAGAGCGAAAGCTCATCGACTATGTTTCGGCAAAAGCCCCCCAACGATTTCTCCGTGAAAGCCTAAAATGGTTCATGTCCAAGGCAAAAGACGGCGCAAGTTTT
>CAZAKW010000127.1:0-7477 GCA_964485835.1 uncultured Bacteriovoracaceae bacterium | reverse complement strand
CGCGCGCGAGTCAACCGTGTCGCCTTTTGTAGCCGAGTCGAGCTCAAGGTCAACCGCGGAGAAACTGTCCTGACGAGATTCGGAGCCTTGGCCAAGATAATTGGTCGAGCTCAAGCCCAAATTAAACTTCGCTTCGGCAGCTCCGGGAAACACTCCCATGCCGAAAGCGAGGGCCGTAAAGGCAGACCAGTAAGGCGTGCGGGTAGAAACCAGACCAAATACCATTCGAGCGGTTTATATCTCGACATGCTGCGTCATAGAAAGGCGGCGCTAAAAAAATTTACCCTTTAATTCCAGCAATTTAGGCGACAATGCCCCTTTTTTGAGAAACTCCCATTGCCTCAAGTCTCTTATAAGGGCGGCCGCTGTTTTAGACACCGACGTCGATTCCCTAAACCCGCTTCGTCTTCTCTTTCAAACTAATCGTTAAATAGAGACGGGCAACCGGTTCGTCCCCAAGCTTGGAAGGACAAGTCGCCACGATTTCCACCGTCTCGTTTTCTCGTTCGCCGCTTGTGATCGTCCGTTCCACGAGCGCGCGCATTTTCCGTCCGTCGACTGAGCGAAAATGCACGTCTCCTTCCGGACGTTTGAGGAACTCGGCGCGGAAATCTTTGAAGATCAGATTGATCTTCTTGCCGGACTTTTGGATCAACCGCATCGCGATCAACCCGCCCGCGACATCGGCGCCAACCGCCAGCGCGCCGAAGTACATCGAGCCCAGATGATTCCTCGTTCGATAATTCAACGGAATCACCATCTCTACCGCGTCGTCTGACATCTCAAGCAGCCGGGGGGCACAATAGGCGATCATCGGAATTTTCACCAAACCGAACGCCCGAAGTTTCCATGTTTCTTTAAAGAGCGAGGAAGCCATAGTCCGTTGTCCTTTTCCCCGCAGGGACGACCATCAAGGTGGAAAACCAATCGAAAGTTTCGCGACCGAATACTCCGGTGACACCTCTCCGTTCCGAAGACGGATGACGAGAGGTGGCTCCGCCCATCCAATTTTAGCCTTGGAACTCGCCTCAAGCTTGCGAAAAAGCGCGGGCGGAAAGTCCGCTGCGGCGCCCATCTGGTACAGCCCTAACAGTGGCGGCTCCCCTTCCTTGAAAACCACATCGCGTGATCGCAAAAGTCCCAGTCCGGCCGCTTCTGCCCCCGCCACGAGTCGCTCTTCCTGATTCTTCGGGAAAACGAGGAAGAACATCCCCCCCGGGGACAAGTGCCGAGAGGCGCGCGCGCAGTAATCGGCAACATTCCCTCGCGCCTCAAAACGGCACTCGACTTTCTGGGGGTGATCCGAAAGCACGCCGTCCGTTAACGGAAAATAAGGGGGACTACCGGTGATGAGATCGAACCGCTCTTCGGACGAAAAAACCGAGTCGTCGCGAAAATCCCCGAGCCGGAGGTCAAAGCGGTCGGAAAGTTCGTTGTAACGCACGGATTTACGCGCGAGTCGCAGCGATCGCTCCTGCGCTTCGACCGTCGTGAAACGAGCATTCGGCAAACGCCACGCCGCAGTCATCGCGACCGATCCGATCCCTGAGCCCAGATCGAGAATTTTCTCTGCCCGAATCGAATGGGAGGTCGCGTACCAAGCCACCAGTAGATCGTCGGTCGAGAATCGATGACCGTCCGCGTATTGGTAAATCCGGTAGGTCCCCGACAGAGCGTCAAGAGTTTCGCCAGACTCAAGCTCGGACTGAGATTCAATCCATGGTCCTGGCTTGGTCCATCCCTTGAACTGTCGATCGGAGGATGACTTTTCGACCATATCACCTCAAGCGGAGGAATTCGAAACCAGAGGGCGTCTCAAACAAAAGCGCCCAGGAGAGACTCCTCCCGGGCGCGATTTTAGAAGCCTAAAAGCCGCGAAGCTTACTTGCCGCGTTTCTTTTTACGGAAGGCTGCTTTCTTTTCGGTCGACCGCTTGGACTTGCCTTCGTGGTGAGCCTTCTTGAATTCAGGATCCGTTTTCAACTTCGTTTTGCGCTTATCGCGACCTTTTTTCTTAAGCGTTTTGCGCGAGGGCTTCGTTTTCTCAGTGGTCATTTTCTTTCCGAACCTATGCAGTGTTGAATTGAAGAGTTAAAAATTAACGGAGTGTCGAGATATCGGACGGGAGTGTGCCATCAGACACGTCCTTAAACAACCCATCTCCGCTAATGAACAGACGGATTGATTGTTCGGTGTGCTTGATCACGGTTCCTACCGACCAGTTCAAGCGCAATTCCATCGCTGCGATCGGGTTTTCCGACGTTCCCGCGTTTGTGGTGCTCAGAACTTGTCCATTGGCGTTAAATTTATAGCCCCATGCGACATCCACTAAAGACGGATCGACTTCAACGCGGGAAAGGTATTTTCCAATGCCTTTGTAAGAGCCGCCAAAGGCATAGGCGACACGATAATTAAACTCGACGACCTTCATCCCATAAACGTTTTTGTAGATGTTCTTAAACATCCGGATCTGCGGCATCGACCAGCCTTCAAGCTCTTCCCAGCTTGTCACACCGACAGGCACCGCCGAAATCGGCGCATAACGTTGATTGACGACGGGCTTATTTTTTTCGATGAAATTCCAGATCTTTTCGCCGAGGATGATGACCGTCTCAATTTCGGAAGGAGGGCGTTTCGGTTCCTCTTTTTTAGGCCAAAGCGAAATTTTCGCCTTTTTCTTCGCTTTTTCGGCAAGCGCAGGCGCCACGCCGTCTAACGAATGTCTTTCGATGAGCACGGCTTGCCCGTCGACCATTTCGTAAGTCTCGACCGTGTCGACGGTTAAATACTTTTCGGTATCGATCGGCGAAGCGACGATCGAAGTGGTCATGCTCACAGCGAATAGCGTAGCTCCAAGCACAGCGATTCTTTTATTCATTTGGATATCCCCTTTTGAAAACCCTAAGGCGCCGCCAAAGTTTTGTCACCGCGCAGTCCGTCGTAGAAGACCCTTTTTTTCGAGGCCGAGCCACGCCACTCTATCTGCGTGTCCTTAGAGTCTCCCTCGCGATTCCCGATTGAGCTTCTCCGTACCGGCAAAGTCGGCGACGTCGTAGCGACGAGCGATCGAATTTGGCCTGAACTTTTGATCGATGCGTACGAACACGGAATCTTTCCGTGGCCTACGAGTGAGGACGAATTAATCCCGTGGTGTAGCCCGCGGCGACGAGCGGTCCTATTCTTCTCAGAACTCGTCCTTCCTCGCTCGCTCGAAAAAGCCGTGCGACGAAGCAAGGAAACCGGCCTTCGCTTCACGAGGAATCACGCATTTCCTGAGGTGATCCGCGCTTGCGCCGACGCGCCCCGACCCGGTCAGGGAGGCACCTGGATCACCAACGAGATGGTCCAGGCGTACTGCGAGCTGGCGCGAATCGGCCGCGCCCATTCGATCGAAGCGTGGAATTCCAGCGACGCGCTCGTCGGAGGAATCTACGGCGTCGACTCCGGGGGTGCCTTTTCGGCAGAGAGTATGTTTTATCGGGAACCGAACGCCTCGAAATTCACGCTCCTCGAACTGATCAAGCGGTTGAAAGAAAAAGGGAGTGAGTGGTTGGATATCCAACAACTCACTCCCCATCTTGAGAAACTTGGCGCTCGCGAAATCAAGCGTCGGGATTATCTTCTCCTACTGTCGCAGCGGCAGAAGCTTTCGGGCGGGACGCTTTTTTGACCTCAAAAGCGATTTTCCCGTCCCGCATCGAAACGCGCACGCTGCCGCCCTCTTCGAGGTCCCCGAACAGAATCTGCTCGGAGAGCGGCTTTTTGATCTGGTCTTGGATCAATCGCTGCATCGGACGAGCGCCTAGCTGGCGGTCGTAGCCCTTCAGCGCAAGGTATTCGCGGACGTCCGCATCCACTTCGATTTCGACGTGGCGGGCGAGCAGCTGGCTTTCGAGTTCGACCAGCTGTTTGCCCACGATGTTGGCGACCGTCATCGGGTCCAGCGGGTTGAAGTAAAGGATCGCATCCAACCGGTTCCTGAACTCCGGGGTGAAGGTTTGTTCAACCGCTTTCGCGGCCGCCTTCCCGTCCACATGGTCCAAGCCGCCGAAACCGACCGAGCGTTTTTCGATGTCGCGCGAACCCACGTTCGAGGTCATCAGCAGAATCGTATTGCGGAAATCGACTTTCCTGCCGTTGTTATCCGTCAGCGTCCCATGATCCATCACCTGTAGAAGAATGTTCCACACCTCGGGATGCGCCTTTTCGATCTCGTCGAGCAGCACGACCGCGTGCGGGTGTTTGAGGACCGCGCCGGTGAGTAAGCCTTGCTGGTCGAAACCGACGTATCCCGGAGGAGCGCCGATTAAGCGTGAAACCGTATGGCGTTCGGAATACTCCGACATATCGAAGCGCAAAAACTGCACGCCCAACGTCAATCCGAGTTGCTTGGAAAGTTCCGTCTTCCCGACCCCCGTCGGTCCGCAAAGCAGGAACGAACCGATCGGCTTGTCGCCTCCGCGAAGCCCGGATCTCGCCAGGCGAATCGAAGTCGCTAAGGCGTCGATCGATGGGTCCTGGCCGTAAATCGCAAGCTTCAGATCGCGATCCAGGTTTTGGAGCCGAGCTTTCTGGGAAGTCGAAACCGACCGCGGCGGAATCCGTGCGATCTGAGCGATGATTTCCTCGATGAAAGTTTGGTCGATCAGTTCCGCCGGCACTTCGGCCGATTCGCCTTCGATTTTCCCTTCCGCTGGGGCCGGCTTCTTGCGCTTCAGTCGCATCTTCGCTCCGGCCTCGTCGATCACGTCGATCGCCTTATCCGGCAAGAACCGGTCGGTGATGTATTTCGAGGACAAGTCGACCGCGGCCGCAAGCGCCTCGTTTGAGTAGCGAACCCCGTGGAACGCTTCGAACTTCGGCTTCAGGCCTTGTAGGATTTTCGTCGCTTCGTCGAGCGTCGGTTCGACGACGTCGATTTTTTGGAAACGGCGATTGAGGGCCGTGTCTTTCTCGAAAACATTCCGAAACTCGGCGTAGGTCGTCGAGCCCACGCAGCGAAGTTCGCCGCTGGACAACATCGGCTTGAGCAGATTGGCCGCATCGAGGGCCGAGCCGTTTACCGATCCCGCTCCGATGATGGTGTGGATCTCGTCGATGAACAGGACGGGGACTTCGCCTTTTTCACCCTTCTTTTTCAGCTTATCGAGAATCTTCTTCAGCCGCTGTTCGAAATCCCCGCGGAATTTCGCGCCCGCGATCAAATGCCCCAGATCCAGGGAGTAAATCACCGCGTTCGAAAGTAAATCGGGAACGTTGCCTTCGTGGATTCGGAGCGCAAGGCCCTCGGCTAATGCCGTTTTCCCGACTCCGGCTTCCCCGACCAAGATCGGATTGTTCTTTCGCCGACGGCAAAGCGTTTGGATCATGCGTTCGATCTCAAGCTCGCGCCCGAGGATCGGGTCGATCTTACCCGCCTTGGCTTTCTGATTGAGATTCTCCGTATATTCCTTCAAAGGATCCGACGGCCCGCCTTCGCCTCGCGAGGAAGCACGCGATTCCTCGCCGCCCTCCTCTGACTCCTCTCGCGACGGATCCCGATCGCCGTCGCGCTTGAGTCCATGGGAAACGAAATTGAGGACGTCCAGACGTTGAATGCCTTGGCGCAAAAGCAGGAAGAGCGCGTGTGAATCCTTCGCCTGGAAAAGCGCGACGAAAAGATCGGTCGGGCGAATCTCGTCCTTGCCCGACGACTGCACTTGAAACAGCGCGCGCTGGATCATCCGCTGCACGGCGAGCGTGGCCACCGGTTGTTCGCCTTGGCTTGCGGCTCCCGCTTCTTTCATATGCGGAATCTCACGCTTCAAATAAACGTCGAGTTCATTGCGAAGGCCGCCGGGATCTCCGCCGCAGGCCCGGACGGTTTCAGCCACGTCGTTTTCCTCAAGCAGGCTCCAAAGCACATGTTCAAGCGTGAAATACTCATGGGCGTTCGCTACGGCATGCCCGATGGCCCGGTTCATCACGAATTCCGCTTTTTTTCCGATCATAAATCTTGCCTCCTATGCCGGCTCCGCAGTTGCGCGGAGTGGATACCCATTCGCTTTCGCGTACTCTGAAACTTGCTCGACTTTGGTTTCAGCGATTTCGGAGGGGTAAATTCCGGCAACGCCGTTACCGCGTTCATGGACGGACAACATTATCTTCACAGCTTCTTCAGGAGTTCGTCGGAACAACCGAATGAGGACCTCGATGACGAATTCCATCGTCGTGTAATCATCATTATGCAAAAGGACCGCCATTTTCGGGGGTTCCTTGAGCTCCGTTTTTTCATCGATCGCGGCGCCGCCGGATTCTTCCGGCTTTCGGGGCTTCATATCCCAATGATAACGGAAGGCCGGCTTACAGGCCCGCTCTCCTTGAATGTAAAGATGGTTTCGGGCGGATAAAAGTCAAACTCCTCGCGCCGCTTTCCCCGGGGCGCCAGTTCCCTGACGGGGCATTTTGCGGCGACGCGCCGCCTTCGTCGAAGTTTTCTCCCCCACACTTGCCCCGTTGAACTCGTTCGGTCATCCTTTAGAGATATGTCATCGGAAACCGACGGAAGTTCCCTCTCGCTCTTTAAGCAGTTGGAAAGCACCCGCTTTGATCGCGCGTTGGAAGCGACGGAGTCGCTCGCCAAAAATCGGTCGCTCCTCACCACGGCTGAATTGGAGAGGCTGAATGGAATTCTCATCGGAAAAAAAACCGCGAGCACGGGCTTAGAAACCGCCGACCACGTTTCCGAGATGTGGCGAGACTCTCCGGTCACGCTTTCGCTTCCAAGCGGAAAAATCGAGACGCTCTCGATCCTGCGCGATCCTAAACTCACGGCTCGCGAGCATCTCCACGAAGCAACCGAACTCGCCGAAAACGGCCACGCGATCGACGCCGCGGTCTCGATCTACGTAAAACTCGTTCTCTCCCACGTTTTCAAAGATGCCAATCGGCGCACCGCCGTCCTCGCCGCCCACTATTTCCTTTTTCGTTACGGTGCCCCTCTTTCCGGCCTCGCTCTCCATGAAATCGGTTTGGGGGATCTTCGCGAACCCGGACAGATCGACGCGCTGAAAGATACGATTTCCCAGATGGCGAAATTCGCGGCCAAACGAAAAAAAACCGAACCGAAGTAAGGAAATCCGCAGGATGAGCCAGAATACAATCGTGCTGATTTCCCGTAACGCGGTCGACTATCTCTTCGCCGAACAAGTCGCGAAGAACTTGGGCGTTCGTTTCACCCAGGCCGACAGCCGCGACAAGCTGCACGAAGTTCTCTGCGCGAACATGGGGTGCTTCGTTCTGTGGGACTACGACTCGGTCCTGGAGAAGCGACCCGAGGAAGCGCGGACGAATCAGGAACTGGTTCAATACTTCGAGAAACACCGGGTGTGGCATCGGGTTTTCGCGCTATCCAGCCATCCTCTGCGGGATACGATCTTGCCGGGGAACGACGATCATCTTCCGATTCCGCAACGCTCCAGACGATGCTGCAAAAACG
>CAZAKW010000126.1:7113-7537 GCA_964485835.1 uncultured Bacteriovoracaceae bacterium | reverse complement strand
CCGGGGTTTTCATTTCTTGATCGGGGAGAAAAAATTTCTCGGGTTTGAGAACACGGACGCCGTACTGCGCTCGATTTCCCATTTTCTCTTTCTGGACGATCCCCGCACGCAGCGGATCATGGCGGAGCCGCGATCGGATAACTCGCGCGTGCTTCGTTACGTGCAGACTCTTCCGGGATGGCGCTTCGTGCGGGAATTTGATTTTCCCCATAAACGCGCGGCTCTGCTCGAGTGTCGCCGGGACCACTACTTCGCGGAGAGGCCGTTATGAGTTTGGAAGCCGCCAATCGCGCGCTGGTCGCGAAATCAATCGGCGAACTCGCGTTCGAAGAAATTCTTCGCCCCGTCTTACACTCCGATGGGGAGTACCGCCTAAGGCTTACGACCGAAACAGAGTATCGCTTCCGCGCCTGGGAAACCGCGT
>CAZAKW010000126.1:0-7103 GCA_964485835.1 uncultured Bacteriovoracaceae bacterium | reverse complement strand
TTTTTGCGCGTTGATCCTTCGAGCCTGGCCCGTAGCGGGGCCAACAGTGGCACCAGGTGCGAAGGAAGGTTTGAGGACCGCGAAATCGTGGCCGGTCGATTCTTTCGCGACGCTCAGTGGGAACTTGGGATGAGCGACTTGGTGCTCGGAATGTTTCTTGAAGAAATGTACTCGACCCTGACGGCGGACATGCGTTTACTGGCTCGGCAAAAGGGCGTTTCCGCGGGAACGCTTGCTTCGCTTTCGGACGTCGAGCTCCAAAGTTACCTAAACGGGCACCCAAAACTTCTCTTGAACAAAGGCCGGATGGGATTCGGAGCGAGCGATTCGGCGAGGTACGCTCCCGAATCCGGCTCCCCTTTCCGGCTGGTTTGGGTCGCGGTCCGTGAGGCGCTCGCCACGGTGGGAGGCTCTCCGGGCTTTGATCGCGGGGAGGTTCTTTCGGAAGCGATGGACGAATCGGAACGCACGCGACTCGAGGCGACGTTTGCTTCGCTCTGCGCGGAGCGAAAGCTCGCACCCGACGCCTACCTCTTTTTACCCGTCCATCCGTGGCAATGGGACCGAATCGTTCAAATCCAATTTGCGGCGGAGATCGCGGCCGGCGATCTTCTTTGGCTGGGAGAATTTGGCGACGCGTATCGACCGCAGACTTCCGTGCGCACCCTCACTAATTTTTCGCGCCCCGGACGCGCGGACCTCAAGCTTCCGCTGAGTGTGTTGAATACCTCCGCAATCCGCGGGCTCTCCCGTCGGCATTTGGAAAACGCACCACCTCTCTCCCGGGCGATGGCGCGACTTTGCCGAGAAGATCGGTTGCTGCGGGCTTGCGAA
Organism: uncultured Bacteriovoracaceae bacterium; assembly: GCA_964485835.1. Taxonomy (GTDB): domain Bacteria; phylum Bdellovibrionota; class UBA1018; order UBA1018; family UBA1018; genus JACMQW01. The sequence continues at coordinate 6,269 of CAZAKW010000126.1, read as the reverse complement.
ACGACAGTGCTTGAGGAATTCGCGGCCATAGGATTTGGACATCGCTTATATTCCGAAGTTCCGGGGGCTCCCTATCGCTATCACGAGCAACTCGGCGCGATCTGGCGAAAGCCTCCCGCTTGCGCGTCCGGCGAAACGGCGACGTTGACCGCCGCCCTTTTTCACCGCGACTTCGAGGGGCGATCGCTGATCGGCGAGTGGATCAAACGATCCGGAATCGGAACGGTGGAATGGCTGCGCCGTTACTTCAACTCCGTTTTCGTGCCGCTTTATCACCTCCAACTGCACTACGGGATCGGACTCGTCGCCCACGGCCAAAACATCGTGCTGCGCCTTCGCGACCACGCACCGGCCGGCATCTGGACGAAGGACTTCCAAGGAGACCTTCGCCTGGCCGAAGGAAATTTCCCTCGCCGTCACGAATTTTTGGCGGAATTCGAAGGCCGGCTGGATTCCTTGCCGCCGGAGCACCTGATCCACGACCTTGCGACCGGGCACTTACTCACCGTCCTTCGTTTCGTCTCCGCGACGCTTTGGGAATGCAGCGGCTTCCCCGAAGCCCGGTTCTACGCCCTTCTCCGCGAATCGATCACCGCCTATTTGAAGGAATATCCGCCCGAGGCGCCGCTCGTCGGCGACCAGGATCTTCTTCGCGCGACCCTTAACCGCGTGCTCGTCAATAAAGTTCGGTTTCAAATCGGCTACGGCGACTCCGCCGATCGCCCGCGCCCGCTCGTGGGCCGTCCGCTCCAAAATCCGCTTTCTCAGCCTGAGGCAACTTATGCGTAAAACCCATCCCCCATCGCTTGATCTAATTGGTATCGGAATCGGGCCGTTCAATCTCTCGCTCGCCGCTTTGCTCGATAAACTACCGAGCCGAAATGCGTTGTTCTTTGATCGAAAGCGAGGCTTTGAATGGCATCCCGAGGTGATGTTCGACGATTCCTACATGCAGACGAATTACCTCAAGGACCTGGTCACTCCCGTCGATCCGACGAGCCCGTACTCGTTTTTGAATTACATCGTCTCTAAAGGGCTCTTTCATCCTTTTCTCAACACGGGTCGGTCGGTCGTTTCACGACGAGAGTTCGAGCAGTATTGCCAGTGGGTGTGTGAAAAATTGGGGGAGAAACTTCGCTTTTCGGACGCCGTCGAAGCCGTACGATTCGAGGAGGGGCGTTTCCACGTCGAAACGACCTCGGGCGAGTACCTCGCAAACAACCTCTGCGTGGCGACGGGGCTCGTCCCGAGAATTCCCGCGTGCGCGACCGACGCGATGGGGCCGCGGGTTTTCCACGCGAAATCGCCGGATCTCAAGGACTTGGATTTGCGCGGTCGACGCGTCGCGATTGTCGGAGGGGGCCAAACTGGCATCGAAGTGTTCCGTAATGCTTATCATGGAAAATGGGGGGCGGCCTCCGAAGTCCGGCTTTTCACGCGCCGCCAGAATCTTGAACCGCTTGACGAATCCGCGTTCACCAACGAAATCTTCACGCCCAACTACCTCGAGCGATTCTGGGATCTTCCTGCGGACAAGAAAGCGACGATCGTCGCGTCCCAGAAACTCGCCAGCGATGGCAATACGCCGGACTATCTTTCGTCGCTTTACAACGAGCTTTATCGCCGAAAATTCGTCGACGGCGACTCGCGAGAAATCCGTATTCTCGCGTGCCGAAAACTCACGGAACTTCGTTCGGACGGTGGCCTCTGCCGGCTTTCGTTTGAAAATTCGTTTACCGGAGGGACCGAGGAAGCGCAGGCCGACGTCGTTATTCTTTGCACCGGTTTTCGAAGCGCGATTCCGAAAGCGCTCGACGCCCTTCGCCCACTCCTTCGTCTCGACGCGGACGATCGGTTTCAGTTCCATAAATCCTACGCCGTAAAGTGGGACGGGCCCGCCGAGAACCGAATCTACGCTTTAAACTTCAGTCGCCATCTCCATGGCATCATCGATCCGCAGACGAGTCTTATGGCGTGGCGTTCGGGAGTCGTCGTGAACGATCTCGTCGGGGAGCGCGTCTACCGGACGGATCAACCGCACGCGAACTTCGTGGAGCACGGCGCTTTATGACAAGGTTCCAATTGAGGGTGCGGTACGCTTGGGGCGGAATTCTTGCGCACGCGCTTAGCGTTCTCGTCTACGCCGGGAACGCCGAATGCGCACTAGCGGCCGAATCCGAGGTCCTCGCCTCTGTACCCGCTTCCGCACCGACGATCGTGCTGGAAGCCGTCGAGGTTAAAGGCACGAAAGAAGAAAAATCGTACTTCCAGTCCACGGAAAGCGTTACGATTCTCCAAAGCACGGAGCTTCCCGGCGGCGGTCGCGAAAATTCCCTGCAGGTTCTCAATGCCGTCCCCAACGTCCAAGTCCAAGACGAAGGCGAATCGTTCAGCATCCGAGGCATCAACAGCACCGGCGTGACGGGCTACCAAAAGGATAATCTGGCGAGTGTGTTGATCGATGGGCTTTTTCAGACCGATCTGGCTTTGGATTCTGGGAGTTTTTATCTCTGGGACTTGGATTGGATCGAGGTTCTCAAAGGGGCTCAATCCGCGAATCAGGGAATCAACTCGCTCGCCGGGACGATCTTGCTTGAACACCGCAAACCGGAATGGTTCGGCCGTCCCGGCGCGGCGCGCCTAGGAGTCAGCAATTTTTGGAACCGGGAATTCGCGGTAACGACGAACGCCGCTCCGATCCAGGAGCGGCTCGCTTTTCGTCTTTCGTACGCGAAGGAGATGAACGACGGTACGATTCAGAATCGCACGACCGGAAACAACGCCTGGGGCGGATGGAACCGCGACCGCGTCCGGTTGGCCACCGCTTACCGCTTTACCGACCGAAATCAAATCGAGCTTGAGCTGAAAGCCCATCGCAACCGCCAGGGCGGAAGTTACGTCCAAAGCGACGACCCGTTTCGCGACGAGGTTTACGAGAACGTGGACACGGTGGCGAAGACTCAAAACTATCAGGCGATCGCTCGAAATCGACGCGAGTTTGGCGAAGGGTTTAAGCACGAATGGACCTTAGGTTACTCGACCACCACCCAGCGCGCGGTTTCGGATGCTGACGGCACCGCTCAAGACACCGCCGGAGTTCGCTACGATCGGCACGACGACTCGTTCGCCCAAGCCGAGACGCTGCTTCGGTATCGAAACGATCGCTGGAATACGATGGTGGGTCTGCATGCCCACCACTACGATCTAATCGACGACTATTCTTTCCAGCTTCTTTATCCGGTAGGCGGAGGCGCGACCCCCATCGCGATCGAGCAAGACGTCGAGCGGAGCCGAACGACCTATTCGCTCTTTGATTCCACCGAATTCCGCATCACTCCCAAGCATTCGATCACCGGCGGAGCTCGGCTTGAATACGTTCGCAACCGCTACGGTACGGGCGTTTTCGGGCGCCGGACGGAGGATCTTGGGAGTCCCGCCGCGAATACGCAGCTCGACACTTACCTGACCCAGGTCAGCGGAAATTACGCCGGCGACAACGCCGCTCTCAACGTCCTGCCAAAACTTGCTTACCTGTTTGAGCAGGGAAGAAATTACTTCGGCTTGAGTTATTCACGCGCCTACCGCACCGGCGGCGTCGCGATCAATCGCCGTCGCGCGCGGGCCGTCGACTACGACCCCGAGTTCACGAACAACTACGAATTCTCGTATAAACATCGCGGCGCCCGCGGCCAGATCTCCGCGAACGTGTTTTACATCGACTGGAAGAAACAACAGGTCCAAGTCCAACTCAGTGGCGACTTTTACGATACGCAGGTGACGAACGCGGCCGCTTCCCGCGTTTGGGGCGGCGAACTCGAAACACGGATTGAAGCGGCGGCGGCCCATTCGGTCGTCCTCGGTGCGGGGTACTCGAATACCCGCTTCCAGGAGTTTCGTTCAGGAGCAATCGACTACCGTGGAAACGAGTTTCCTTTCGCGGCGAAAGTTACCGGCCGACTTGCTCACGAAGCCCGCATCACGGACTCGTTGTTCTCTCTCGCGGTCGTTCGATACGTCTCGGGCGCCTTCACGAATGCGGAAAACACCCGGCGAGCTGAGCCGCAGTTTTACCTCGACTGGAACCTACGCACGTTTTTTGGGGACTGGGTTGTGGAAGGGTACGCAAACAATCTATTGAACAACCGGTTCCTTTTATTTAACGGCGTCTCGACCAATTCGACCTACCCCGCCCATACCCACCGCGTAAACACTCCGCGGGAGCTCGGTATGCGGGTGAGCTATTTTTGGTAAGCCTACTGCCGATCGCCAGGGCATTGATTCCGCTCGCGAGGGGCTCCGAAGGGGAACGGGATAAATTGAGATCTAGTCTCATTTTTATTGACCGCCGGATTCGCCCCTCGTACAAGAGGACAAACCTTCCTTTAAAACTCTCTTGAGAGGAGAACTGAATGAACAAGCTGATCGTTTCCTTGCTCGCCACCGCCTTACTGGCCACTTCCGCGCTCGCTTCCGACGAAGATCTCACCCTGCCGGGCGAGCGCTGGCTCGCGACCTTCGATAAATACATCTGCGCCGCTTTCGGACCCGAGGCGGAACAACCCGAAGGTTACGCATCCCTCAACGTGAAGTTCGAACAACTCACGACCGACCACTCGCTGGACAACGGATTGATCAAAGCGACGTTCGAAGAGAACGGCGTGCTTTGCCGTTACAGCGCTCTGGTTCTCGCCGATAACGCCGCGGCGACGATCAAGCTCGTCGAGTCGAAAGCCTACGCTCCTTCGAAGCAAGCGAACTGCGCGGATGGCCGCGCCGTCGTCGACCAAACGCTCGAAGACAATAGCTACCTCTACTACGGTCACCCCCACAATCTCGCGATCATGGTCCCGGTCTCCGGCGCCGCGAACGTTTGCGGTTCGGACGCGACGGCAGTCGGCGTGAATTTCGTCGTGAAGGGTCGGATCTAATCCTGCTTCGTAATCTTTTTTTGATGGAAGAGCCCGGCCGTTTCTAACGGTCGGGCTTTTTTATTCGACTGGCAGGCAAGAGGCCCGCCAAGCGGCCAAGGCCGACAAGCTGGCGCAAATCAGGATCGTAGCCGACATCGGTAACGCGTTTTCCGCATGGAGCGCACTCACCGTCATCGCCGCCGCACTTGCGAGCACGAATTGAAGGGTACCAATCAACGCGCTTGCGACGCCCGCCCGCGCGCCCTGGCGCGAAAGCGCATTAGCGGTTGAATTCGGGAAGATCAGCCCGAGCGTCGAGGCGTAGACGAAAAGCGGGGCGAGAATCGTCCAGAGCGCTCCGCCCACGAGGCTGGCCGCGAATAAAACCAGGGCGGCAGCGACCATCACCCGGATCGCCCGTTGCATCACCCGCGTCGGGGACGCGCGCCCCACCCACCAGGCGTTCAATTGAGACGATCCAATAATCCCGATCGCATTCAGCCCAAAGAACCATCCGTAATTTTCGGGGGCGACGCCGTAGAGCTCAATCAACACAAACGGCGAACCGGTGATGTAAGCGAACATGCCGGCTTGAGCCAGCCCCCCGGCGAGCGTGTTCCACAAAAACTCCCGGTCGCGCAAAACGGCGAGATAACTTGGAACCGCGCGGGATAGACGCACGGTCGGATCGGCCCTACGGGTCTCCGGAAGCCAAATGAGAATCGCAAAAAAACAGAGCGAGCCGAAGATCGACAAAAACGCGAAAATCGCGCGCCAATCGGCGAATCGAATCAACGTTCCTCCGGCGAGCGGAGCCAGGATCGGCGCGACCCCCATCACGAGCATGAGTAACGAAAAAACGCGCGCCGTCTCGCGGTGGTCGAAAAGGTCGCGCACCATCGCGCGAGTCACGACCATGCCGGCGCATCCGCCCAGGGCCTGAAGAAATCGTGCGGCGACCAACTGCTCAAGCGAAGCCGCGAACGCGCAAGCGACCGAGGCCGCTACGTAGAGCACGAGCCCGAAATAAAGCGGCGGCTTTCGTCCGAACCGGTCGGCTAAGACGCCGTAGAAAAGCTGGCCGATCGAAAGCCCCGCGAAGAAAGCGGCAAGCGACCACTCGACTTTCGAAAGCGACGCGGAGAATTCGCGTCCAATCTGCGTGAACGCCGGCAGGTACATGTCGATCGAAAGCGGCCCGGTCGCGATCAGCGCGCCTAAGATCAGGATCAAGCGGGTTCGGTTCGTTTCGGCGGGAGAAACGGCGGGGCTTGAGGAGGTGCTCAGAGAGGTTGAGGCGGGGTTCACCTCTGTTTGATTAAGTCAGCCGGAGGAAAACATCTATGGCCGGATTGAGGG
>CAZAKW010000125.1:0-7559 GCA_964485835.1 uncultured Bacteriovoracaceae bacterium | reverse complement strand
CTGGGATTTCAAATCGTCCCAAAAATCCTTGAACTCGCTCTGGGTTTTTTTGCCGATCGGAGTTTTGTCGGCCGTCGAAACCGGCGGAAACTTCTCGCCTTCTGAAGCCGCTGCCCAGTGCAGACTCCCCCACACAAACCCAAATCCAGGCGAAGAGGTGCGCGGGTCTTGGAGCAGAAGCTTTTTCTTGAACCGCCATTTATTTAGATCTCCCCACTTCTTTGGGAAATCGCCCGGCGACAAAAGCTTCGTATCCGCGACAAACGCAAGCACTCCGTAATCAAACGGAACGAACGTCTCGTCCGTCCACCATTCGCGGTCGACGAACTTAAGAAACGAGCCTTCGCGCGTGCGGCCTAAGGGAACGAGGTATTCTTTCACCTTGGGCAGTAAATTTTGGTCCACGCCTAAGACGACGTGCGCGGTTTTCTTTTTTCGTTCGGCATCCAGCTGGAGGCGGGTAAGGATTTGTCCCGCGTCGCCAAGCGTGATGTATTTCACCGCTACTCCGGTCTTCTTCTTAAACGCTTCGGCAACGATCGGTCCTAGCCCCTCTTTCGCCGCCAGCGAGTCGTAAGTATAGACGACGAGTTCCGCGGCCGAGGCGATAGCCGGAATGAGAGCAACCATGAGGATCGCAGAGACGAGACGGAAAAACGCGCTGAGAGATCCCGCCCAGATTCTCACGAGTTTGTCGGGGCGGGTGGCGGCGTCGAGGTCGGAGGCTCAGGCTCGCGACCGCCGTCCCGGTTCTTGAACTTAAGCACCCGGACTTTTCCGGAGTTCTCGCCCTTGGGTTTATCCGCCGGATTTTCGTAACGCCAAAGGATCTCGCAGTGGTGGAGGTGGGTCGTCGTCTCTTCGCTCTTCGCCCGGAGGTGGACAACGCCGTTTTCGAACAGGGTGACCATGCACTGGTCGACGTAAGTTCCCTCTTCGCCGGGATAGAAGAAAACCACCCGGGCCGCCTGGGCATGCTTAAGAATTCGCACACCGTCGAGCGGGTTGAGGGTCGATTTCTCACTCTCTTTATCTTTGATGCCTAGTAGCCGTTTCCACATGGTTCGCCCGGACCCTACCCAAGATGCCTCCCCGCATCAATCCTTTGTTTGGCGGTTCGGGGTAAATCCAATAAATCCGCGTGAATACAGGAAATAGCCGGGGTATATCCGTACCAACGAAATGATAGGCACCGCAGCAAAGCTTGCCCCTGGAATCGACCTAGTCGAGGAAATCGCGCGGCTTAAAAAAGAGAAAAACGCCGTCCTCCTCGCCCACTACTACCAGGAAGAGGACATCCAAGACGTAGCCGACTTTATCGGCGACTCGCTTGAGCTTGCCCGCAAGGCGAAAGAATCTTCGGCCGACATCATCGTCTTCGCCGGCGTCCACTTCATGGCCGAAGGCGCGAAGATCTTGAACCCCTCACGCAAAGTTCTCCTCCCTGATCTGCGCGCGGGATGCTCGCTTTCGGATTCCTGCCCTCCGGAAGCCTTCGCTCGCTTTCGCGCTCTGCACCCCGACCACTTCGTCGTTTCCTACATAAACTGCTCGGCCGCGATCAAAGCCCAGTCCGACGTGATCGTAACGAGTTCGAACGCCGTCAAGATCGTCGAAAAAATTCCCGCCGACCGAAAAATTATCTTCGCCCCCGATAGAAACTTAGGCGCTTACGTCGCCAAGCAAACCGGCCGGGAGATGCTTCTTTGGCAGGGCACCTGCATGGTGCACGAAACCTTTTCGGAGCGAAAAATCGCGGCGCTCAAGATCGAACACCCCGATGCGGAACTGATCGCCCATCCTGAGTGCGAAGCGTCGCTGCTTGCGAAGGCCGACTTTATCGGCTCGACCAGCGCGCTACTCACTTACGCCGAAAAAAGCCCGAAGCAGAAATTCATCGTCGCGACCGAAGAAGGCATTCTGCACCAAATGCGCAAACGTGCGCCCGGAAAACTTTTGATCCCCGGTCCGCCGAACCAAAACTGCGCGTGTAACGAGTGCCCGTTTATGAAACTCAACACGCTTGAGAAAATCTATCTCTGCCTGCGCGATGAGACGCCCGAACTCGTGATGGACGAGGACCTCCGCAAGCGTGCGCTGGCACCGCTTGAACGGATGCTGGAGTGGTCGAAGTAGGGCGGTTCGATCCACGCCAGCACCGTTGCTCTTTTCAAACACGTTCTATAGCTAGGCTTGTCCCTATTTGCAGACTACAACAAGAGGTTCTACGCTGTCGTCTGATGAGAAGTTCTTGTAGATCAAACGGCCTTCCTCGACGGTCCATACTGAATAGGTATAGCGGATAGCCCCATTAGCGTCGGTGTGTTCTGTTTCGCCTCTGAGTTCACTACCGTTGCATGTATAGAGTGATCTCTGCTCGCCATGGTCCGGTGTCGAATAATATTTACCATCAGCAACAATTTCCATCGGCGGCGAGTCACTCCATGTACGATGTAGCCAGTAGGCATTTCCCTTTTGCTCGATCTTGAACCCAAACTTGGTCGGCGAGTTATCGATTGTGCAAACTGGATATTCGCCAGCGAGATTCGGGCAGGCGTTTGCCGTAGCGGCGGTAACAAGCGTCGTGGCCAATAATACGGTTAGTATCGTTTTCATTTTGGTCTCCTAGATGAGGTTGATTGACGAGACGAAAATAATACGCCGCAGCAACTCGGTATAGGTGAATGTTATTAAATATGTCAGATAAGATGTATTTTTACTAAATAACACCACCCCTTGTACCGAAGGAGAATTATGGGCCAACGCGAAGTCTTTCAATATCGCGACTATAAGACATACATCCGCGACTGGATTCTCGAACATCCTAACCGAGGCCACGGGATGAAGGTGCGATTAGCCCGAGCCGCCGGATGCCAGACCTCCTATCTTTCTCAAGTTCTTAAAGGGGCTCCCCATCTCAGCGGTGAGCAGATCGAGAGCATTGCGCGCGAGATGGGCCTGAATGATAAGGAAACCCGCTATCTATATTTCCTTTTGCTGTTGGCGCGAGCCGGAACCACGGACCTAAAAAAGCTTATTTCTTCGGAATTAAAAGCGATTGAAGACGATCGAAAAAAATTAGCGAACCGAATTCTAGAAAAGGTCGAAATTGATCCTGAAGTTCAGGCGCTCTACTTTAGCAGTTGGGTTTACGCGGCCGTCCACTTGGTAGCGACGGGCAGATCGATCAAGGAAATTCCAGCGCTAGCGAACGAGCTAGGCCTGTCAAAAGCCGAGTTCCACCGCGTGGTTCAGGATTTGAAAAAAATGGGCGTTCTGACGGAGTCGGCCGGAAAACTAAAGGCCGGAGTCGTACGGATCCATCTTCCTAGCGATTCGCCCCACATCGTTCAACACCACACCAACTGGCGATTGCGTGCGCTCGGCGACATCGGGAAGCGTTCAAAGGACGCCTTCCACTACTCTTCGGTCGTAACGATTTCTAAGGAAGACGCAGAGGCGATTCACGCGCGCCTACTAATCGAGATCGAGTCGGTCAGAAGCATTGTCGAGAAATCTCCCGAGGAAAAAGCCTACTGTTTTAATTTAGATTTTTTTCGGCTTTAATTCGTCGGAGGCAGGAATGCCTCCGCACCCGAGAGATCGAACCGACGTATTCCCGGAGCATTGGGCGATGAGTTCGCGCCGTCGATGACCGCTTGTTTGAGTCTTTCCGGAGTTACTTGGGGACGACCTTCGGCGATTAGCGCGACTCCGCCAGCGACCAGTGGTGCTGCGAACGAGGTCCCGTAAAGGAATCCAATGTGAGGATCCAAAGTTCTCATCGGAATTCCTTCGAACAGGGGAAGTGCCATCGTGGGCATGCCTTCAATGAGCAATCGCGAAAATGAATCCGCTGGCAGAGTGGGGATCACGCGCCTAAGAAGTGCGAGGCGAGCACCTAAATCAGAAGTCCGCGCGATCTCATCCAAGATCTCGGCGACCCTTCTGAGCATCGACCGCGGCAATAGCTCCGCACTCACCATGGATCCGGGCGCGAATACCTCGGGTTTTTGGGTTGGAAAGTAATGGGTTCGCTTCGTACCGCCTATGAAACCCGGAAGGCCGGATTTTGAGGCCAACGATACGGATGACGATCCGTGATTTGAAAATGAAGAAACCCGGATATCCGTTGGTTCTTGTGAAAAAGAAGGGTCGAACGCGCCTACGGCAAGCGCTTCAAGGCTATTCGCAGGAGCCGTATCAATATTAGCTTTTGCGTCGTTGCCAGCCGCGACTACAACGAGAACGCCACTGGCTTGAAGTTCTGCGATCAGCCTTCGCACCGAATCACCCTCGTTCCAGTGGCCCATGGCTTGTTCGGTACCGATCAGGCTTAGGTTAAGAACGCGAATTTTGTAACGCTTTCGGTTCTTCTTTATCCATCGAAGTCCATTGATCAAGGTCTTCATTTCGCCATCGGCTCGCGCATCGAGTACGCGCCCGATGATCAGGGAACTCCTCGGTGCGACTTGCGAAACGAGATCTGCGACGAAGGTCCCGTGACCATGGGGATCGGTCGGAATTTGATTTTTTGGATTCACGAAATCTCGGAACGCGACCACGCGTTGAAGATTTCTCGATTCATGAGAAATTCCACTATCGAGGATTGCCACTCCCACGCCTTGACCTGTTCGGCCCTTTTCTCGAAGGGACGATGCACCGATCCACTTGAGCAGAAGCGCAGAGAGTTCTACACTGGACTCTCCACGAAAACCTTCACGATAAAAAACCTCGAGCGCGCCACCTCCGCTGACACTGCCGCCACCTCCGCTAACACTGCCGCCGCCTCCACTGACACTGGCATGGTCGAGCCGTCTTCGGCTTGATGCTTCTTGAATATAGTCGGCGCTGGTGGCGCGAATCGTGCCAGCCGCCGCGTCTTTAAGGATTACGAGAGGTGCGCCAGAGAGAAACAATGAGACTGTCGCCAAGAAAACGATTCGCGCGTATGCGTGACTTTTCTTCTGCAAATGAAGTTTAAACATCCTAATTTATCCATTTCAGTCAGGCGCGCGAATCCAACACAATCTCGATGTTGTTCCAGATATGTAGAAGAGCATTCTCCAAGCAGTTTCCCTGGAAAGTAAGTGAGTTGTAGGCATATAGCGCGCTATAATGCATAGCGCAATGTCGATGTTGCATATAGGTGTTGCATGCGTGATCATCGTTGAAATAATTTAAGTTTTTCATCTCTGACCCACCGTGATGGATGAATAGCCGGAGTGATCGAAGCGGCGCAGTTCGAGCGCCTCCTTCACCGTTTTCTTTTCAGACGGTGGGTAGAGAATTCCAACGCCTTTTTCAATATCTGACGCAGTTCCGGGAGAAACACATAACGAGGATTCCAATGATATACGCGGGTTCGCCCTTGGAGGGATTTGAGTCCTATTTCCTGTGATTGCTAAGTCCCTATGCAATGAGAGACGGTGGATCTCTCATGATAGCTATTTACTCTCTATGGGTAGGAAATAAGTTTATGAAAAATTTTAAAGGTCTTGCGTTTCTTTGTGTTTACGCATGCACGATCGCCCTCCCTACTTTCGCCGCGACGAAGCCGGAGCCAGCGCTCCAAATCCAACTCGAAGCGAAACGTAAGGCGAGCAAAGCCGACGTTAAAACGGCTGCCATCATGAGCGGGGCGATCGAAAAGCTAAGAAAAGAGAAGATCACCGAACGTGCAAAAAAGGAGGGCGACGTTCTTCCGGACTTCACGCTGACGAACGCGAGTGGCGAAAAAGTCAAACTGGCGGACCTCCGAAAGACCGGGCCGGTAATCGTCACCTTTTACCGCGGCGCCTGGTGCCCCTACTGCAAAATCCAACTCATGGAGTACCAAAAACATTGGAGCGAATGGAAAAAGAAGGGCGCCACCCTCGTCGCGATTTCACCCGAGGTTGCGAACCTTTCCCAAGAGTTCGCTGAAAAAAGCGGGCTTACGTTTGATCTTCTCGCCGATTCGAACAATGCTTACGCAACCCAAGTCGGCCTTGTTTATGGAATCGAGAAGGACTTAAAACAGGTCTACGAAAATTTCGGGATCGATCTCGAAAACTCTCAAGGTAACACCGCCTGGAAGCTTCCCGTTTCCGCCACTTACGTCGTCGGGAAAGACGGAAAGATCGCCTACTCCTTTCTCGACGTCGACTACACGAAACGGGCGGAGCCCTCAGAAATCAAGCAGGCAATCGAACGCGTGCTTCAGAAGAAAAATTAGCGAGCATGGCTTAATTTACCGACTGCACTCTGCTTCTATACTCCGAGGCGAGTCTATGTCAGATTTTCGTTTATGGAACCCTTGACGACGCTTGATTGGCGACTCCCCCATCGCGCAGAAATCGCAGCCGGCCTCACGGTTGGACGCCTCCTTCCTTTTAAAGGCGGTCGCGGGGTCGGCCCTTTCGTATTCCTTGACCACATCGGCCCGCACACCTTTGCTCCGAACGAAGGCACCGACGTGCTCTCCCACCCCCATATCGGGCTTGCCACCGTAACCTACCTTTTCGAGGGGTTTCTCGATCACCGCGATTCACTGGGTACCGTCCAGCGGATTAAGCCCGGGGAAGTGAATTGGATGACGGCAGGGAGCGGAATTGTCCATTCCGAACGATCGCCAACCGAGCTTCGCGATTCTCCTCAACCCTTTCACGGAGTCCAGGCCTGGGTAGCTCTGCCGCTCGAACACGAGGAAACACCGCCCTCATTTGAGCACGTCGGGGGTGAGCAGCTTCCGTGCAAAGTAATCGACGGAGTAAGGATTCGCCTCGTCGCCGGCCGCGCGTTCGGGCTTGAGTCGCCGGTGCGCACCCATTCCCGTTTGTTTTACGTGCACACCGAGTTCCCCGCCGGTTCGAAACTCGAATTCAATCCCGACGGCCAAGAGGCAGCGCTTTTTATGGCAAACGGGCGAATTCGAACAGGTGGCCAGACATTCGATGGTCCCGGCCTCCTAAGATTTCCTGCCGACCGGCCGATCGTTTTCGAAGCGGAAACTCCCACTAACGGAATGCTTCTAGGCGGCGACCCCCTTCGAGGACACCGGAGGATTTGGTGGAATTTTGTTTCCTCGCGCCCCGAAAGAATCGAAGAAGCAAAGCGCCAGTGGCGCGACGGAAAATTTCCAAAGGTACCGGGCGAGTCCGGCTTTGTTCCACTGCCAGGATAACCGCACATAGAGTTGTAGACCAAAGAACACACCTCTCTCACTAACTATCCGGAGATCTGACTAACTCCCGATTTGTTTTGTCGGCGCCGTATCCAGAGAATCACCCATGGAATACTCGCTACAGCTACGGCAATACTCATTAATCGCCAGCGGAACTCACAACCTGGATCGAGCAGGCGAGGTAAAGAAATCGCGAAAACCAAAGCAGACCAAAATAAACTCCCAGTAATCCTAAAAAAGGGCCCGCGATCCGGGTTCTGCTCACTTTGCTTATGGAACCTTTCAAACCGCCTCTCGATCAAATACAAAATCGGCGGGCCCAAGAAGAACACTGCAGCAATAGTCCACGGATCATCAGGCAGATTTCCAAAAGAGTAGATCAGTATCGAGAAGA
>CAZAKW010000124.1:0-7579 GCA_964485835.1 uncultured Bacteriovoracaceae bacterium | reverse complement strand
GAGGCCAAAGTTTATCCCGTCCACCGGCTGGACCGTGGCACCTGCGGGCTATTGGTTTTCGCCTTGAAGCCCGACGTCGCGAACTTGATGCAGAAGATGTTTCGTGAAGAGAAAGTGAAGAAAACGTACTGGGCGCTGGTTTGGGGCGATCCCCCGAAGCGGGGGGAGTGGCGCGCGGCGCTGACTTCGAAAGAAGGCGGAACCCAGCGCGCGCTGACGAAATACCGGACGCTCGGTCGGTACGAGACTGCGGGGCCCGACGAGAATACGCCCGGACGGGCTTTTTCGTGGATTGAATGCGAACCGAAGACGGGTCGATACCATCAGATTCGCAAGCACGCCGCCGACGCCGGCTTTCCGCTCGTAGGCGAGCCCGAATACGGGCCGGCGGAACTTCGGGAAGCGGCGAAAGAATTCAAGCTAAACCGCATCGCCCTTTCCTCGGTGAAGCTCGAATTCATGCATCCGACTTATCGTAAACCGGTTTTGATCGAGACTTATCCCGAGACGACGTACGGAAAAATTCTGAAATCGCTTGAATCGGCTCGTTAGTCGACCGCCCGGCCCGTCGCGTACACGGAATAATGCGCGCGGTGGAGCGGCGGAAAAACCTCTCCGAGCCAAGGATGATTTCTTTCGATTGCGTCCCGCACCGCTCGTCCGCGCCCCGCGACGCGAATCGGACCCTGGGAGGCGTGGTCGCGAAGGCGATCCAAGACGGATTGGATTTCGTCCCGATTTCCGAAATCATAGATAAAGTAGATGTCGGCGGTTGGTATCGGAAAGACGCTCAAGTCGGCATGGACGAGTCCCGCGCTTGGAATTCCCAAGCCTGCGTAAACCCGGCGGGCTTCTTGGACTCGAGGCAATGCGATCTCGATGCCGAAGAACCGCGCTTGTGGACGTAAGTTTGAGAGGACGATTCCGAGTCTCCCATAGGCGCTGCCCAGATCGACCCAAGCTTCCGCACGGCGGGACGGATCGGCGTCTTCGACCATTCGTTTGAGTTCCGCATAGGGCGTCTGAAAAATTTGCGGAGAGAGGTGTGCCCAAGTTTGGGGTTTACCTCTAGCCCGCTCGAGCAAATCCTTCTGTCGGCGTACTTCGTCCTCGGTCGCGTCAATCCTAAAACCATAACGTCGATCCAGGCTCTCGGCCTCGAGCTTTTCTTGGGCGTATCGCTCGGCTTGCGCGTCCATAGTTTTGAGAAAAACCACGAATCACGCCCGAACGAAACAGTTTTCCCGGCTAAACCGACGAATCGCGAATCGCCCGAGCGGACTGGAATTCGCCGGCGTGATAGGCGATTTCCACGGCGTCGCATTTATCGATGGCTTCGCCCAATTCGCTGGACGCCTCGCCCAGAGCGGCGATCGTCGTCCACTCGACGATGCCCCCGTGGCTAACGAGAAGGAGTTTTTCGCCGTCTCCGATTTTTTCGAGTTCGCTCGATAGAAAGTCCCGATATTTTTGAAGCGCTTTTTCAATCGCCGATCGGCTGTGGGAAGCTTCTTGCCAGGCGGAGTAAAGAGACGCGAAGTCGGCTTCGTCGTGGCTGATCGACGTGAGCGCGGAGGGGAGGTCGCGAAGAGTTTTTGAGGTCTCGTCGATCGCAAATCCCATGGCCAATGCCGTCTCCATTGCGCGTTTCTTGGGACTGGTCACGACCCGGGCGAAACCGGGATGGTCGCCCTGGCGGGAAATGCGATCCCCGAGTTCGCGTGCCGTGCGCACGCCCTCGCGATTTAAGTGGGGAGAGGGTTTGGTTCGTAAGGCGTGCCGGCGGTGCTCGATCCACTTCATGCGGATTTATTAGCTGAAACAGTGACAAAAAATCAATGGTTAATTGAAGTAGTTAATGAATTTATGCTTTAAATTCATTAACTTAGTTAAATTGTTAACAAAATAATAGAATTTAATAGTCGTACGCGTCAAATCATTAGATAATGGTTACATGGAAACGCAGCAAGCTCGTCTGCGCTCTGCAGCCGGCTTTCTCTCCCTAACCGCCTTCGGCGCGTTGCTCCTTTCGGGATGTCTGGCAAGCCCCGAGGCCCAGCAAGACGTCGCCGCGGCGTTCACGCCAACGCTTCCGACCCCGGTCGATCTTCCTTTGCCGAATCCGGCCATCGGTTGTTACGCCGATCGCTACCGACAACCCGCGGCGAGCGTGACCAAGAGCGTGGATCTTCTCTTCGTGATCGATTCCTCGTCCTCGCTGAACGACGAGCTTCGTTTGGTTGCCGACGGTATCGACGCGTTCATCCAAGCGCTTCCCGCCGACGTCGACTATCGAATCGCATCGATGCTCGCCCACGGACCCGGCTCTGCGCGTTCCGGAAAACTCTTTTCTAAAGCCCGAACTGGAGTCGCGACGGTTTTGCGCTCCGACCTTTTAGATCCGGCGACGCTGCGTGCGAACTTTCGTCACGACTTGATGAATGTCGTAACCGAAAACGATACCGACGGCGGGGAGATTGGGATGGTTTCGTTGACCAGGGCTCTGGACGACGATCGGCTCGCGGAGAGCCGCGCTTTAGGATTTTTTCGTGAAGACGCCGCGCTTGCCGTGATCTTTATCTCGGACGAGAACGATATCTGCGCGGAATACCCAAGCGGCGTAACCCCCGTCCCGGATCCCCAGGGTGCGGAAGCTCGCTCGAAAGTGGCTTATTGCGTGCGCGATGCGCCCGCGCGGATGGTCGATGGCGTGATGATCGCCCCTTCTTATCGCGAAACGATCACCGCGGAATCGATCGTCAAAAAACTCCAGGATCTCCAAGCCGGTCGACCGCTTGTGCTTTCCGCGATCGCCTACACCAATCCCGCGACCGTGCCTGGCGGCGGCGAGAACGAATATGGGTATGGTTGGCTGGACATGGTCAAACTCGCAAGCGGCGTCGAAGTCGAGATGACCGACGCGAGTTACACGAACGGTTTGAACCGGATCGGCGCGCTCACCACGGTTAAACTTTCGCTACACCAAGAATTCGCGCTCACGCGCCGTGAAATCGATATCGCCACGATCGAAACGCGCGTCGATGGGGAAACCGTCGGACATACTTACGTTCCCGAGCTCAATCAGGTTCTGCTCTCCGAACTCGGTTCCGCGGAATCAACGATTGACGTGCTCTATTGCGACCCCCGGCCCGAGCCCGAACCGTCGCCGTCACCGACCTCGTCCGGCGTTGCGGGCGTGGATCCGATTTGCCAGGCGGGCGAGTTCCTTCCCAAGTCGGTGCTGAAAGTGGGTCTTTCGATTGACCCGGCGGAAGGGTCCTTGGCGACGATCAGTAGCGGGCTTGCCGCGCTCGGCGCGACCCCAACCTACTACACCGATTCGGAAGTCGCGCAGGGAGGGCCTGCTCAAGACGGCGTCAGCGTCCTCGTCGTATCCCGGAAGGTCGTCGTGGGAGCCGTAGACGCCGCTTACGTCCAAGGCGTCCGTGCCTTCATCACCCAAGGGGGAAGCGTGATGGCGGAATACGACGCCACGGCTTTGTTCTTTGGCGACCACCTCGGAATCAATCCCGCCTACGTCGGCCGATTCGATACGGGGCTCGAACTTTTTTCCGGGAACGTCGCCGGCGGCGGGTTATTGCTGCCGATTTCTTTTTCCTCGGCATTCGTAATCGATACTTTGCACCCCGTGATGCTGGGCGTGCCGACCACGCTAGAGACCGGTCCGCGCGCGGCGTTTGCCATCACGGATTATTCCTCCGAGTGGCTCAAGCCTTTGGCGACTTTTTCGGCAAGCGGTTCGACCGGAAGTATTCCCGCCGGAACGTTTCCCGCCGCACTGGTCGGTCGCTGTGGTCAGGGAAGACTTGCGCTTTTCCCGATGAATTATTTCCAGATCCTTTCGCACGCGGGAGTGGGGACGATGGTCCGAAACGCGTTTGAATGGTTGATCGGAAATTAAACCCCGCTCGTAGACCGCGCGGACGAGAGTCGGCGCCGCCGAGAGAGGTGATGGACGGACGCGCCGAAGACTAAAAGGAAGAAAGCGCCGGGTGATGCATTGCCCTCACGATCCGCGAGGCGGCCGCAAGCGGGACCCGCTTGCAAACCGAACTCGAGGGTCACGGGCTGGACCGTGGAAATTCGGTCCGCACTGCCCGTCGGAACGATCGCGCCGGTATACTCAAGCGATCCCGCGTCCAAGCGCACGACGCCCCGGGATCCGTTTCCACCAAAATTCGTCGCGTCCAATCCGCCATTCCCGATGTCGACGCTAATGGCGCCCGCGCCGAGGAGTCGGCTCGCGGTTTGAAGCCACACGGTTCCTCCCGATCCGCCCCCACCGGCGGAACCATAGTCCAAGTTGCCGAGAGCGGGATCGCCTCCATCGCCTCCGACGGACGAGATTGAGCCTGAGAATTCAAGCGTTTCAAACGACGTAACGACGATCGCGCCGCCGCCACCACCGCCTCCCGCTCCGTTCATCGCGTTTAAACCCACGCCGGAATAAGTACCGCCGCCACCGCCGCCGCCACCGCCGGCACGCGTATCGGAGGTCGATCCGAAGAAACGAGTCTCCAAGGCGTCCGCGATTTGGATTCCCGCGAAAGGACAAACCGCGCCGCCTTCGGGAAACCGATAGCCGGAAAGCGCACCAAAACCGTTACATCCACCGCCGCCAGCACGCTGGGTGGTTTGAGTGAGATCGTTCGTGGCGCCGCCGCCACCGCGTGCGTATCCCGCCGCCGGCGTTCCGTTTTGACCCTCTTCGGTTGTCGTGCCGCCGTCTCCGCCACGTCCGCCTCCCGCGCCCTGCGTGCCACCTGTGCCACGAACGGCGGCATTGGCGTTGCCGCCATTCGCGCCATCGAGAACGATGGCCCCTCCGATCAGAACCGATTCGCGTGCTCGAATGATCAGCGGGCGATCGCCGGTCGCCGTGAGGGTGGTTCCCGGCGAGAGAACGAACCGGGTTAGTTCGAAGATGGACTTGAGGTTGGTATCGATGGAAATCGTCGCACCAACAACGCTCACTCCGGGTAGAGAGGCACCGTCGATAAAGGCGCCGTCGATTCCGGATCCGAAGTGGAGCTCACGATTTTGTTGTCCGTCGGCGAAGTAACCGACAACATCCCCGGCGGTCGAAAGCGCGGGGGAGAGAAGCAAAACGAAAAGCACCGTGGATAAAAAAGCGCCGAAAGAAAATTTCATTCAAACACCACCTTCGGGCCGAATCCGACGGCCCATTCCCGGGTCCGAGTTCCTTCCGGTAGTTTCCAATAACTCCAGCTTCCCTCGATGCTTGCCGACGCCAGCCATTGCACGCCGCCGTTTCGCCGCGAGACGAGCCAATCCGCTTGAGCTTCAAGCGTGGGCCCGTACGGTCCCGCGAGCTTGCCGCTGCCGAGGGCTCCGGTAATCGGTAGATGGAGATGGATGTATCCCCGGTGATTGCGAAGCCCGATCATCGGCCCAAGCGAGAACGCGTGGGCGAGTTGCAGTGTATTCGGACCGCTCTTTTCGAAACGGTCTTCTAAAAATCCAGAAACACCATAAACCGCGGCGCTTCGCCATCCGGAGGCTTCCTCGTCCCATCGGCGCTGTACGGAAAGTCGCCCCTCGAAGGAGCGTGTTTTCGCGAGCGGGAGCGAGCCTGCCACCGGCCCCTGGGATTTTTCGAAGTGGCTCGCGCGAACGGTCGCACCGAGCAGAAATGATTCTGCGATCCGTTCGATGCGAAGCGACTCATGGAGAAACACGCCGCCTGGAGACGCACGCCGAAGCAACGAAGAATCTGAGGTTTGGGCGTGCGATCGCAGTTCCGCGGAAGGTCGAACGCTCCAGGTCGCCGCGGATGTCGGCGCGGCCTCGATCTTCGGCGGTTCGTAATATGACGTAGCCGCGCTTGCCGTCGCCGAGGGAGGGGGCTCCGGAGTTTGGGCGAGCACGGGCGCTCTGGGTTTTGGCGCTGGCGCCGGTGTCGGTTTCGATCGCACGGCTAAGATCTCACTCGGGATCGCGTAAGCAACCGGATCCGAGAATGCACCGACGTTTCCCTCGGCATCGACGGACCCGACGCGATAGAAAACCCGCCCGCGTGAGTTTTCCATCCCGATCCGGTAAAGCCAAACCCACTTCGGATCGGAAACGGTTTCGTCGGCGAGGGGTTTGGAAAAGTTCCGCGTCCGCGAGATTTGCACGCGGTAAGCTTTAGCATCCGGTACCGCTTCCCACTGGAGTTCCAGTTCCCATTCCGTGGCCGCGACGGCGTGGGCTGAAGAAATCGAAAAAAAATCAAGAAGGCGTCGAGGCGTTCGCAGCCAACCACCGGGGTTATTTTGAGGGGAGGTGCGGGGCCGGAAAACAGGGGGCCGCATTTTCGGCGCGGGAAGGGGAAGCGAAGGCGCGGGGGGCGCGAGGGGGGTTGGATTTTCCCGATCTCGTACGACGGGTGCCGTCGAAGGAGCATCGATCGGCCCGGGTAGTTCGAGCGACTGGCCACTGCCCACCGAAAAAGAGGCGCCGGAGGAATCGACTGCCGAGGCGTTGCCGCTGCGAAGGTCGATCCGAAAAGCGTCGTCGGTTTGGATCGCCTCAAACTTCGCTCCCGGCTCCAATTTAATTTGGAAGTTTCCACGCGACAGGAGGATCGGGCGAGACGTCTCCGCTTGGATTTTTCCCCGCAGTAGCGAAAGCAAAAGGGGCGAGGTTTCGGAGGCGTCCGCGCTTGGATTCTGGAGCTGGACGAGACTCTTCTCGTGAATCTCGATTCCCCCGGCGGAGACCGCGCCCGGTTCGGCGTCAAACTCCAGACGCGCCCGCGCGCCGGTTAGGGTCATCACGCTCTGGCCTGCATACATCGGTTGCCCGAGCACACCCTCGTTCCAAAGGACGTCCCGGGAGTTCTGCCAGCGAACTCCCGAAGTCGTCTCGCGCAGCACGGCGATCTGTTTCCCAATCCTTTCACGGTGTTCAGATTGGGAGCCCTGGAAAAGGGTGATATCATTAAAAAGAAAGAACAACTCCAGACCGATAATCGCGCACCAGAGTAGGCCGATCAAAATGCCCGTACGAGTGCGCCGGGATTTGGAGTGAGAATGAGCGGTGGGTAGGAGATCCGGACGAGTGTCGATGCGAGCCAAGATCAAGTTCCCTATTCGATGGAAATTGCTTCTTCTCATGAGCGCGCTGGTAATCGCGTCCATCATCACCTACTTGACGCTCGCGATCAAACTCTTTCGAGACGACAAAACGACGCTGATTTACGATCTCAACGCGAGTGTCGTGCGCACGATCGCCTCCGAGATGCGAAGCGATCTTAATCGCTATTCGAAGAGCGTCAGGCTTCTGGCACAGGGGTATCAGAACTCCGAATGGCTTCGCGTGATCCTCGCCGGCGAATCCGAGCTGGTTGGCTTTCGTCTTTACGAAGTCGCAAGAAATGAGGACGGCGCGCCGAAGCTCGTCGAGATTCACGCTCTTGATCGGGACCAGGAATATCTAGAGGAAAAAGGACTCGATGTGGAAACGTGGCGAAACTGGGTCGCCACTATCCATCCCCCCGTCGACCTTGCGAATTCGGGCGAAGCGAATCCGCGATGGTTGGACTCCGCGTTTC
>CAZAKW010000123.1:0-7583 GCA_964485835.1 uncultured Bacteriovoracaceae bacterium | reverse complement strand
GGTGGTTTTCGCCTGCTCCTGAAGGGCGTGGCCCTGCAGGATCTTTATCTCGGGACGGTCGATCTCGAGTCGATCGCCGATACGCGACTTCGCGAAGTGCGGGCGACCGAGGCCGAAGGCGGGGTGCTGATCACTGGAAAATGGAATTTTCCGACTGGCGAAGCAGAGATCTCCAATCCCCAGATGGAGCGATTCACTTACCGAGAAAAAGATTCCGCGCGGTTCGTGGTCGATTTCTGGCCAAAGCCCGGCGTTCCGCTGGTTGAAGCAAAAAGAAAAGAACGCGCGAAAGCCCGCCAAGACACGGTGGCCAAAGCCGAGTCAGCCGCGAAGAAGCGCCGGGATCGTCGCATCGCCGCGGAAGCAGCGATGGCGATCGAGTCCGACGTGGCGCGGTTTTGCAAGGAACCGCTCACCGAAGGCGCCGATCTTTTTTTGGAGTTTATCCCCGAGCACCAGCCCGCGAAGCTAGACGCATTTCTCGCCGCCGGCAATCCGGACGACGGATATCCTTTTTTGGATCCAAAGCCCGGATCGCCCGAAGAAAAGTACGTGCGGCTTGCAAACGAGCTTTACGCCAAAGGGGACTACGCCCTGGCCGTAAGAACGCTTGAATTCTTCGCGAAAGAAGTGCCGAAGAGCCTCCATCAAGTCGATATGCGATTTTTGCGCGCGAACGCGCTCCTGCGATTGGGAATGAAGGAACAAGCCGCGAAGGCTTTCGACGAAATCCGGGAATTCCATCCTTCCACTCCCGCGGCTCTCGCGTCCGCACTGTACCTTGCGGAAGAGACTCGAAAATCCGGAAACGAACTCCAAACCGTCGAGCGCTACCTTTGGGTCGCCACCCGATTCCCGGAACACCGAAACGCTTGGGCCTGGCGGCTAACGGCGGCCGAAGCTCTTTTTCGGCTCCAGCAAACCGAACGCGCCGTGAAGGAATACGAGTGGGTCGAAGCCCACGCCCCCGATTCGGCTTCGCGCGCTTCGGCGGCGCTACGAATCGGCGATGCCTACCTCTTTCGGGCGCAGTACGATCGCGCGTTGGCTGCCTACTACCGCGGTTCCCAGAAATATCCCAAAGAAGCCGCCGAGCTCGCGTCCGTCCAGATTAACCGCGCCGAAGCGCTTTACTGGCTCGGACAACTCGACCGGGCCCAGGCGCAGTTTGAAGATTTTCAAACCCGGTTTCCCGGCCATCCGGCCGGCTGGCGCGCGCTGCTGCGTTTGGCGGAGATCGAAGGGCGCAAGCCGGGGGCGGAAGCCGCCGCTCGTTCTCGCCAAGGATTTCTTGACGCCGTCAACCGCTACCCTTTTAGTCCGGGCGCGGTCATCGCCCGGATGCGACTGATCCCGTGTGAAGACCACGGCGGTTTTACTGCCAAAACCGCGATGGAATTCTTCAAGACTCAGACAGAAACTTTCGACGGTAAAGGGCAGATCCGCGCGGAGCGTTTCGGAGAATTTCGTTCGGTTATCCGCGTGCGCTCGATGATCCTGCTCGACGACCCGGTCGCCGCCCTTGACGCCGCGATTCGCGAGAAGGAAGAGATCCATCGGAAGAGCACCGCGTTCGCTTGGCTAAAGGAGATGGAGCGCAAGCTCTTCCGTAAGCAAGTGATCGATCTGCTCGACGCTGGTAAACGATTTGAAGCGGTGAAATTTTTTGACGAGTACGCATCGAAGGTGGACCTCACGGAGGAACTTCCGGAAGACGTAACTCCGGAGCGGCTTGCGCTGGCGGATCCGGACTACCTCTTACGCTTATCCCGAGTTTCCTCGGAACTCGGCCTCGGGCGCACCGCGGAAACGATCGCAAAACGATACGACCGGGAGATCAAAACTCTCGGCATCTCGCGTTCACTGGCGGCCGGAGAAGGGGACCTTGAGGAGCGGCTGAAGAAATCGGAACGTGCCTTTACCGACGCGAAAGCGCTTTGGACGGCGAAAGCGAAGCCCGAAGACGTCCGCGCGAAGCTTGGGAAGATGAGCGACGAATCGCCGTTCGCGTACCAAAAAGAGATCATTCTCGGCTTGATGGCGGAACGGGAATCTCGCTGGGCGACCGCGCTCAGCCACGCCGCGAAGGCTTCGCTTCTCGTCGCCAAGATCGCCCAGAACGATGTCGTCGAACGGGTCGCGATCGATCAGTGGATCGCAAGTCTTCACGCCAAAGGCGATAATCCGCGCTCGGCGATCGAAAGTTATCGGAAGCTCCAACGCTCGAACGTCGCGCCTGATGTACGCGCGAAGGCGGAAGGCGTCGGCCTGGCGCCGATCGTGGGCCGGGAAGCGTGGATCATCGCCGAAGCCGAACTTTGCGAAAAGCTGGGTAAATGGGGCGAAGCTTCCGAGGCTTACGCGCGCGCGGTCGCCGAAGGCCTGGGCGGGAATCGCGCGGTTTATGCTTACGCGCTTTCGCTGGAAAAAGTCGGAGGCGAGGATTCTAAGGTCGAATCGTTGTTGCAGAAGGTCGCTGATAGCGAGCAGAACGATTTTTGGAAAGAGCTCGCCCGCAAGAAGCTTGCGGGCACAACTGCCAAGGAGGGCAACGGATGATGAGCGGGGTAACCATGGAAGGTGTTGTGGAAGCGAAGGCGGAAGTGAAAACGACAGTAAAGTTCGATACGGGGATCGTGACGAACGATCGCCAATTGGGCGAGATCATGAACTTGGCGAGAACCGTCGCGCAGAGTAAGGCGACCGTATTGATTCAAGGGGAAAGCGGCACCGGGAAGGAGCTGATGGCGAGCTTGATCCACCGTTCCTCCAATCGGGCGAACAAACCGTTTATCGCCATCAACTGCGCGGCAATTCCCGAGAATCTTCTCGAGAGCGAACTCTTCGGTTACGAGCGAGGCGCGTTTACCGGCGCGGTTTCGGCGAAAGCCGGAAAGTTCGAACTCGCCCACGGCGGAACGATCTTGCTCGACGAGATTTCGGAGATGGACATCCGTCTCCAGGCGAAACTCCTGCGGGTGATCCAGGAAGGCCAGGTCGACCGCATCGGAGGACGTAAGCCGACGCCGGTCGATGTCCGCATCGTCGCCACCACGAACCGCAACCTCTCGGACTGCGTCCGCGAGGGTTCGTTTCGCGAAGATCTTTTCTACCGCTTGAACGTCGTAAACTTGACGATCCCGGCGCTCCGCGAACGGACCGGCGACGTAAAGATCTTGGCTGAGAGTTTTATCCGTTTCTACGCCGAGAAAAACGGAAAAGGACTTTCCGGAATCTCGCAGGAAGCGCTCTCGATCCTCGACATGCACACCTGGCCCGGCAACGTCCGCGAGCTTGAGAACGTGATGGAACGGGCCGTGATCACGGCCCAAGGCATGCTGATCCAATCCAAAGACGTCGTCATCGAGCGCCGGATGCACTCGGAGACGATCAACCTTGCCGTCGGGATGATGGCCGGGGGAGTGGATAAGAATCCTTGGTCGCCGGGTGAAACGCTCAACGACATCGAGCGTATGGTGATTCTCCAAGCGCTTGGCTACCATCAAGGCAATCGTACGCACACCGCGAAGGCGCTCGGCATTTCGATTCGTACCCTTCGGAACAAGCTCGCGGAATACCGCGTACTTGGGATTCAGGTCTAAGCAATCAGTTCGTTTGGTCGGCGATTGGCTCGGCAGAAACTTCCGCTACCCCGGGACGTTTCTGCCGGGCCAGAGCTTTCGGGTGGCGAGAGTTTGTCGCTAAGTGACTGGAAAGATTTGAGTACGGGGTGCGGCACAAAGCTTGATAGACTGATGAGTAAGGTTAGGCGCGTTTCTTGGGTCGTTCGTCTCTTAGGAAGAGAGATTTACGGATGTCGGAATTTGACTCCACAATCAAAGGCTTGAATACGTCGATGAATTTGCGTCTGGTCAACCAGAACGTGATCTCCTCGAATATCGCCAATGCGGACACTCCCGGATACAAGGCCAAGAAGGTCGAGTTCGAAGGAGCGCTCCGTCAAGCACTTGGGGTCGACGACCAGCTCGCGCTCGAAGGCGAAAGTCCCGAGCATATCGTGATCCGCGCGTCCGATCCCGTGGGTCCCGCCATCGCGGACGCGGTGAACGGAATGGAATCGCTCGACGGCAACACCGTGAATCGCTCGGAAGAGATGGCGAAAATGGTCGAGAACCAACTCATGTACGACGCCGCCGCCGAGATGTTGAAGAAAAAATTAGGGATGTTGAAGTACTCGATCACCGAAGGTGGAGGGAATCGATAATGGATTTCTTTAGTTCGATGCGCGTGAGCGCCAGCGGGTTGGAAGCCCAGACCCAGCGAATGAATACGATTTCCTCGAATATCGCCAATGCGGAGACGACCAAGGTCGAAGGTGAAGAAGGACCGTATCGCCGAAAAGATCCGATCTTCACGGCGACCACCGATAAGGAGAGTTTCGGCGAGATCTTGAATAACCAGCTCGATCAGCAAGTGCAGGGCGTTCTGGTTGAGGACATCCATCAGGACACCGCACCGCCGCGAATGGTTTATAATCCTTCGCACCCGCACGCGAACGAAGAAGGATACGTCGCAATGCCGAACGTCAATACGGTCGAGGAGATGGCAAATATGATTTCTGCCCAGCGTTCGTACGAAGCGAACGTGACGGCGCTGAACGCCGCTAAGTCGATGGCGGCCAAGGCGCTTGAGATCGGTAAGTAATCGTAAGCTTTTAGAACGAGGTCACTATGTCGAATCTTTCCATTGAAAATATCGCCGGCGCCCTTTCCAGCGGAGATGCGGGCACGATGCTGGGTAAAAGCCCGATCTCGACTCCGGCCGCGCCGGAGGCGCTGACGCTCAGGAATATGCAGCAAGAGGGGTTGTCGACCGGTTCCGCGCAGGACGCCGGGAAGGGATTCGGCGAGATGCTGACCCAATCGATCGAAAAGGTGAACGAGGCGCAAGTCTCCGCCGACACCGCGATGAAGGAATTGACCGCGGGCCGAACGAAGAACATCCACGAAACGATGCTGACCATCGAAAAAGCCGACGCGAGCTTGAAGTTGATGATGCAGGTTCGGAACAAGGTTCTGGACGCCTACAAAGAGATCATGCGCATGCAGGTCTAGTTTGGATCGATTCGTTTCGGATTCGGCATTTCGCGGGCGGCTAACAGGATAACGGGAGCGTAGAGTGGAATTTTTCAATCGGATCAGCAAGCAAATCGGGGAGTTCTTAAACTCCCAAAGCATGCCGAAGAAACTCGCGATGGCGTCCACGGCATTGGCCATCGCCCTTGGCGTAGGCGGCCTCTTTTTATGGGCCGGTAACCGAGCGTACGCACCGCTGATGACGAATCTAAGTCCCGAGGACTCCGCCAACGTGTTGCGGGTTTTGCGCGATAAGAACGTCCCTTTCCGCGTCGATGCGAGTGGTAAGAATATCTCGGTTTCGCCCGAAAGCATCGATCAGCTCCGGATGGAGCTTGCGATCATGGGCATGCCCCAAAGTTCCGTCGTCGGTTACGAAGTCTTCGACAAGTCGTCGCTCGGCCAAACGAGCTTCGTCCAGAAGATCAACCAGAAGCGGGCGTTGGAAGGCGAGTTGATCCGTACGATCAACTCGATCCACGGCGTGCGCAGGTCCCGGATCCACTTGGCGATCCCCACGAAATCGACGTTTGTTGAGGACCAACGCAAACCCTCCGCATCGGTCGTCGTTGATTTAGAACCCGGCTCGCTTCTGAACGATAAACAGATCTACGGCATCGGCAACCTCGTCGCCCGGGCCGTCGAAGGGTTGGATCCGACCGACGTCGTGATCGTCGACAGTCTCGGCAAGACGCTTTCGAAAAACAGCGGCGACGCGATGTCGCATTTGAGTTCAAGTCAACGCGAGCATCAACAAACGGTCGAGCGTGAACTCGAACGACGCGTCGAAGAGATGCTCGGAAGAGTGGTCGGCGACGGGCACGTCGTCGCGCGCGTGACCGCGGATCTTGATTTCTCCGCCGTCACGGAACGCCAGACGACTTACGATCAAGATGGCGCGGCCGTAAGGTCCAAGCAGGAAAATAACCAATCGATGGAAGGATTCCGCCCGGTCGCTTCCGGTGTCGCCGGCGCCCAGTCCAACCAACCGATGGCGCAGGCCCAGCCGGCGTCGACCCGAACGACGGATACGAAGATCAACGGAGGAATCACGAATTACGCGATTCCGGAAACTGTGAAAACCACGACGAAGGCTCCTGGCACGTTAAAACGTCTTTCGGTTGCCGTCGTCGTTGACGGAAAGATCGTCAAGGCCAAGAACGCCGACGGGGTGGTTGAGAGCAAGTCCGAAGCCTGGTCGCCCGAGAAGCTCAAGGAATTCGAATCGATCATCGCTTCCGCCGTTGGGATCGATCGAAAGCGCGGCGATTCGCTCGAAGTGAAGAATATGGAGTTTAACCAAGCCGACTTCACGGAAGCGGAAGCGTTGCTCGCTGAGCGGGAGAAGAAGGCCTACATCCAGAGCTTGATGCTTTACGCTGGGATGGGGCTGATCATCGTGCTGTTCTTCTTCATGGTCGTGCGCCCGTTCATCAAGTGGATCACCGACAATACTTCCGACGGGGTCGAGAGCTTCCTGCCCCAAACCTTGGAAGAACTCGAGAAACTCCAGAAGGGGAGTTCGTCGCTTCCGGGGTTGGAGGACGTCGTTCCGAGCATGCCGGACCAGATCGATCCCGAGAAGATCGAAAGCGACATGGTCAAAGAAAAAATCGTCACGCTCGTGGATGCGAACCCGCAAAAGGCCGCGCTCATCCTGAAAGACTGGTTGATCTTACCTTCGTCAGGATCCGCGGAACGTAAGCCGGCGGAAGAATCTAAAGACAAAGGAAAAACTGCGTAATGGCAAGCTTCGAGACGATCGACCAGATGTCCGGCGTGGAAAAGGCCGCCGTCCTCTTGAACGTGCTGGGCAACCAAGTGACCTCCCAGATCTTCAAGAAAATGAAGGACAACGACGTCAAGCGCTTGGTGAATGCGATGGGGCAGGTCACGAAGGTGCCGATCACCGTCGTGCGCGACGTGCTCGAGGAATTTTACTCCGAAATCGCCGAAGAGAATAACTTGATCTTCGGCCACGCCCAGGGCCGCGATTTTGTTCTGCAGACGCTCGGCGAAGAACGGGCCAAGACCGTCTTGGGCCAGCTTTCGGTCGTCGAAGGATCGCGCACGCTTGAGGCACTCGAGCTTGTCGATTCGCGGACGCTTGCCAACTTCTTGATTAACGAGCATCCGCAGACGATTGCGTTGATCCTCGCCCATCTCGATGGAAATAAAAAGGTCGACGTGATCAAGCGGCTGCCGGAAGCCATCCAAACGGAAGTTGTGCTTCGGATCGCGAACATCGATTTCATCTCACCGTCCTTGATCGCCCAAGTCGACGAGGTTTTAAAGCAAGAACTCGCGACCCTCGGTTCGATCGATACCCAGCAGCTCGGCGGGATCCAACCCATCGCCGACATGCTCAACGTCATGGACAAACAATCCGAGCAGAACATCATGGCCCGGGTCGAGGAAAAAGACCCGCAGCTCGCGGAAGAGATTCGCAAGCTGATGTTCGTCTTCGAGGACATCGTCTACATCGAC
>CAZAKW010000122.1:6831-7722 GCA_964485835.1 uncultured Bacteriovoracaceae bacterium | reverse complement strand
GTGTCCCGCGACACCCCTTCCGATCCTTTCAGCTTGAGCTGGTCGGTCGTCTGATTCTCAAAAACAACCACGCCGCCCCGCCTCAATCCCCGTTTGATCTGCGGGACCAAGGAACGCTGGAGGTATTGGATATTCACGATGACTTCGTAGGCATCTGGCCGAATCTGATATTTGTTTAAGTCCGCGTTGATGGTCGCAATCTCGACCCCCGCTTCTTTCGCTAACCGTTTCGCTTTACGGATCGCGACTTCCGAAATATCGACGCCTTCGACGACAAAGCCTTTCTTGGCCAGATAAACCGCGTTCCGCCCCTCACCCATGGCGATGTCTAGCGCCCGGCCGAGCGGCAAGATATCGATTTGCTCACGAAGAATCGCGGAGGGCTCTTTTCCAAAAACGTAGTTCTGACGGTCGAAGACCTGATCCCATTGGGATCGATCCGAATCGGCGTCGTCTCCCGTCACCTTTTGATAGGCGTTCCCCCCTTTGGAAACGGTTTCCGAATTCGACGGCGCGCATTGGCATCCCGCCAACGTCGCAAGACCGAGGAGAGCGAAAGAGAATAGACGTCCGGGGTACACGTTTGCGTTTTTAACCTGGTTCTCGGCGTATCGTCACGAAAATTGACCCCCCCGATCGAGTTTGCTAGCTTGAGGGCATGTTTGGATTATCGGGCTCTCACCTCATCATCATCGTCGTGATCCTCCTCATCTTCGGACCCCGTAAACTTCCCGAATTGGGCAACACCCTGGGGAAGGCGATCAAAAATTTCAAAGATTCTTTAGACGGCGTTCAGAACGCGAAGTTTCGAAATCTGGACGAGTCAGGAACTCCAGGTCACGGATCCGAATCGAAAACCGTGCACCAACCGGAAGCACCCGTACCCGCAGC
>CAZAKW010000122.1:0-6821 GCA_964485835.1 uncultured Bacteriovoracaceae bacterium | reverse complement strand
GAAAACAACCGCCACGCTGGACGAGGAAGAAACCGACATCGCCTCTAACATTCCTCCGACGAAGAAAAGCTAAGCCGCGCTATGATCCTCGACCATAAGAATTTCACAAAGTACCTGAGCCGCCACGAGATCGATGTCACCGTTCGCCAAGTGGCGGAACGGTTGAATCAAGATTATGCGGGTAAACCGGTCGTCCTCGTTTGCGTACTCAAAGGCGCTTTCGTTTTCTGCGCGGACCTGATCCGCCACCTCAATCTAGAAGTCGACGTCGAGTTCGTTCGCCTCTCCAGCTACGGCCGCGCGCTGCGATCAAGCGGTACGGTGACTATTTTGAAGGATATTAATATCGACATCCGGGACAAACACATCCTGATCGTCGAGGAAATCATCGACAGCGGTCGCACGCTTCGTTTTCTTTACGACCGCTTGAAAGCGTCGGATCCGGCTTCCGTGGAAATCGTCACGCTCTTGGACAAAAAAGCGAAACGTGTGACCGACGTCCCGGTAAAATACGTCGGTCGGGAAATCGACGACCAGTTTCTCGTCGGCTACGGACTCGATCTTGAAGAGAAATCCCGCAATTTGCCGGACGTCTATTACCTTAAGTACCCAAACTGATTCTGTTGGGTCGCTTGAACGCTGCTCACGTGTTCATTATTCATGGGCCTGACTTAAGCTAATTCTTGATCTATTTGGTCAAGAACGGAGCGTTTTATGGATTTCTATCTTGCGACGCGTCTCACTTTGATGCATTAAGCCACGACCGCACTCACCCATCAATTAAGGAGACCCACATGTTAAAATCCGTCACCATTATTGCCCTTTCCGCTCTCTTCACTCTTTCCGCGTTCGCACAAGACGAAGTGACCCGTACCGATAAGACCGATAACTCGGTCGTGGTGATGGTCGGAAAATGTTCGATTTCAGCGAAACTTGATTTCAATAATCAAGAAGTCTTCGAGTCGACGCTCCCAGTGACCCAATGCCAAGAATACAAAACCTACCGTGCGACCCTCTCCGGCAAATCCTGGAATAAGACGGTTACCCCGATCGCCGGGACTGAAACCTATAGCTACAAAATGGAAGACGCCACCCAAGTCCGCACGGAGTCGCCAAGCACGAGTTCGATCATGGACATGGTCACGGCTATGGCGAACTGCAACGACCGCCGTAACCTCCTCGTTAAACTCGCCCAAGCCCAACAAGGCCAAGCGAAGTGCAAGCTCTAAGCTTCGCTCTCCTCGCTGTATCTCTCACATCGATCTCGGCGCGCGCCGACATTCGGCAATGGATCACCCATAGTCCGGAAGTTCGGCGCGCCGCCCAGATCGCTGTGCAAAAACGCTTCTGTCGGCAGTTCAGATCCTCAGCGAAACGTCCCGACTGCTTTCGTGCCGGGCGCTACCTAAACGGCTTGCTTGAGTTCAGCCCCATCCCCACCCTGGAAGAAAAGCAAAGACTCGCTGATCACTACGGTGCCAAGCTCGAAGAATTTCGAAACTTTTCGATTACCGCGCTCCACGTCGATCGCCTGACCGCACTGATCGAACGACCCGAAAGCGTAACGTTTCTCAAGGATCTATCCTTCTACCACCGCTACGACCGCTCGAATTTCAACCTCTGGGATTCGAGTGTCGCCCTTTCGCCTTCGCCCTTTGTCGCCCTAGAGCGGATTGCCGTTCTGTTTCAAGATCAAAGCGAAGCCCGCGAACATCTCCAGTGGGCCATCTCCAAAGGAGTACAGGAGGAATCGATATCCGCGTTAACGGACGCCCACGATGCCTTCGGTCGGGAACTCCAGAATAACTTCGTCGACGCGAAGATCTCGGAACTTCCGCTTGAAACTTATTATCCCCCGGAAATCGCACATTCCCATAAGAACGACCTTACGTCGGGGTACTACCATTTCTATGCGGCTGCCTATTGGACCGCGCGTCTGCGTAAACTCGGCATCTCCGAAGCCGACGCCATTCTCCATGTCTTCGGCGTCCATGTTGCTTACGAGAGCAAGAATATGCCCTTTACCGGATGGCCGTTTTTCGGTCCCCTTCCGCAGGCTGGGCTCGAGGCATTTTCCGCACGTGATCTCGCGAGTGCTTACTTAGGTGCGAAATTCGGCGCTGCCCTTGACGATGGCCGTCCGGCGAGTTTACCGAATTTGCCCAAAAATCTCGGCGCGGCATTCTTGAAAGACTTTGACGCTACGGTGAAGTCGCTCCTCGCCCCCGCGACGAAGCCCTAAAAGCTCTACGAAAACCCGTGTTTCTCTTTCGACGCATCAACCGCCGGAGGACGCTGCATCAGCGAACGTAACACTTCCCGAGCGGGTCTCTTTCCTTGAATCAATTCGAATACGCCCTGGGTTATCGGCATTTGGATTTTCCGCTCGTTGGCGAAGGCCGAAATAATTTGGGTTGTCCGCACGCCTTCGGCCACCGCGCCTAAACTACCCAAAACTTCCTGAAGCGATATTCCCTCCGCCAATTTTCGTCCCACTCGGTAGTTGCGGGAAAGAGGGGACGAACAGGTCGCGAACAGATCGCCCGCTCCCGCGAGTCCGAGGAAAGTCGATTCGCGTCCACCCATCGCCGTTCCGAAGCGGACCATCTCGGCCAAGCCCCGGGTGATCAAGAGGGCCCGCGTATTCCATCCGAACTCAAGCGCATCGAGCGCCCCGGCGGCGATCGCGTAGATATTCTTGAGCGTTCCCGCCCACTCGATTCCAACGACGTCGTCAGCGGTGTAAACGCGAAAGCGCGGCGAGTTCAACCAAGCGACGCCGGCTTCGACCGCCTCGCTGAATTCGCTGGCGACGACGGTCGCCGCCGGCTCGTCCTTTGCGATTTCGCTTGCGAGGTTCGGGCCGGAAATCACGCCGATCCGCGCGAGGGGTAACTCCTCGCCGAGCATCGTGGATACGCGCTTCATCGTTCCCTCTTCGATGCCTTTGGTCGCATGCAAAACGATCTCGTCGCCCCGAAAAAGCGGCGCGAACCGTTTCGCTTGCTCGCGACACGCCTTCGAAGGGAGCGCCCAGATCACTCCGTTCACCGTCTTATCGAGCACCCGTTCGATATCCGTGAACGTGCGCACATTTCCCGGTAAAACCATGTCCTTGACGTAGGACGGATTGCTACGCGTGGAATTCATCGCGCGCGCCTGCTCTTCGCCTCGCACCCAGACCCGAACTTCCGCGCAGTTTTCGGCCGCAAGCTTGGCGAGCACCGTCCCCCAGCTTCCTCCGCCAATCACCGCCACCGTCGATTTAGACCAAAAATCCTTTTTCATCGTAAGCTCCCGGCACGCGCCGACGGGGATCGGCCAATCGGCTCAAGCCGTAGCCCGCCAATCGGTTCCGATAGTAATAGAGTAGATTCATGTCGTCCGAATGGATCGTGCCTTCGCCGCGTTTTAATATCGCGTTTCCGTGGAACAAACCTAAGTTTTGGATCCCGTCTTTCACCCAGGCCTTCGTGTCCCCGGTCCGGAGTTCCGGAGTCACGTAAAACATCCCGCGATCCGCGAAATCGAGAATCTTCGCGTGGATCTTTCCGGCTTCGCCGAGAAACTCCGCCCAAGGGATCGTCCGTTGCGAAAGGCTGATCCGCAGAAAACGGTAAAGGTCGTACTCAGGATACCGTTCGCGAAGGGACTCGAAAAAGGAAAAGGCGACGAGATGGGAGGTCAGTACGGTGTTTTCCGCGTGATATCGTTCGACGATCCGATTACCCAGCATGCGCGTGTATTCGCGGTCCCTGGATTCGGAAGGCGCGAGTTCTCCGTAACTCGATAGCCACCGAGCCGGGTCGATCGTCGTCCCGTTGGGGCCGATTGAATTGCCTTCTTGATCCACAAAATTTCCGAACACGTCGAGCGGCTTGCCCACCCGGACGGTCATCCCCGACTCGGCCTTGAACAACTGCCAAAAAAACTTCAAGACCTTCGAAATCTGCGAAGATTCGTCGTCTGTGATGATGAAGCGCTCCTTACCCGCTTCTGCCAGATGGTCGTCGATCAACGTCGAAGCCTCGAGTACAAAATGGTAACTCGTCGTCATCGGGACGATGAAGATTTTAGAGTTGGGTTTGCCTTCTTGGAGATTTTCGATCTGGGCTTGTAACGCCGTACCTAAGAGCCCGAGCTTGAGTTTGCTTTCGATGGCGCCGCTACGCACGCGTCCGCCCGCCGGGAAAAAAATCGAATGGATCCCTTCCTTGAGGATCTTGGTCGAATAGTGTTTCAGAAGCGTGCGATAGATTCGGTTCGTCTTCTGGCGATCCACCGTATAGGCACCCAGGTTCGACATGAAGAAGCTGAAAACCGGATTAGAGAACAGGTTCAATCCCGCTCCGTAAGAAAACGGAGGAAGTCCCATCAGATAAATCACATACCCGATCAATATGCTGTCGATGTTGCTCTGGTGGGTCGGCACGAGCAAGACGGTGCCCTTCGCGGTCAAATGTTTCAGATGGGCAACCGACCCTTCGACTTTCAAGCGACTACGTACGTCTTCGGTCATCCCCCAGGGAAGGATGCTTTTCACGCTCGCCGCGTTCAAGAGCCAGTTGAAGCCGTAGGGCAGAACTTTGGTCGCGAACTTATAAACGCGCGGGTCGAAACGACCGGCGATTTCGTCGGCGAAACGGGACGCCACGTTCTCTAGAAGGACGCCTCGATCCGCAACGGCGGCGGGCTTCAATAAAGCCGCATGGATCCCGTTCCAGAGCGCGCGGTCCCCTCGGATCCGCTTCTTCGTAAAAAGATTGCCCCGGTCCCGAGAGAGCCGTTGCCGCTCGAGGTAAAGTGCGGCCGTGAGTTCGTTTTCAATTCGGATCGCCGGAACTTCCGCGATCGTGCGTTGAACGACGTCCTCGGCGACACGGGCGCGAATCGATGAGAAATCCGTTAACGGACTACGAACCGAAGGCGAATCAGGCGGATCGTTTTCGGCCATTTCCAATTTTCGTTATCCTCTTAAACCGGAAAAAAGAGAGCGATTTGCCCTCGCTTCAGATCGACCGCGACTTCGCGCGCTCGAACCTCGTTACTTAAGCCTTGAGAAGATAAGGAAAGTATCCCACCCGCCACGGGAAACCGCAAACCTCGGTAGCGCACCCCGTAAGCAGGGCCGCCAATCGGGAAGACGCTCACGATTCGCACGCGTCGTTTCTTTGGCGCCCGCGCCGTGGCGGATTTGGCGAGAAACTCGAGTGTCGACTGGGTTACGCGGAAAGGGCGCTTCGCCGGAGCGTGCCTCGCGGAAAGATAAAAAACGACCCCGAGTTCTCCTAACGACACGACCCTCGGAATTTTTAGACTGGCCTCCGCGAGTTCGAGATGCACCGCAAAGTCGTGGTCGGGCCGCCCCCCCTGGAATCCATAAGCATAAAGCGTATCCGCTCCGGTCTCCCGACAAAATTCGATGGCGTAGGCAAGATCGCTTCGATCTTTGGCCGCCGGCAGCCGAATGGACGTACCGACGTTTTCGGGATCGAGAAGTCGTTTGTTCTTAATCCCGTCGAAATCCCCGATGGCAAGGGTGGGCGGAAGTTCCGCCGCCGCAAGGGCGTCCATACCACCGTCGACTCCGATAAAA
This sequence comes from uncultured Bacteriovoracaceae bacterium, assembly GCA_964485835.1. GTDB lineage: Bacteria > Bdellovibrionota > UBA1018 > UBA1018 > UBA1018 > JACMQW01. The sequence goes on along the minus strand of CAZAKW010000122.1, from coordinate 1,225 downwards.
GCGACCGCTCCGGCCTGCTTAAATTCCTCGTGTGCCCAACGCGCAAGCCGTTTCGGATCCGCTAGCGGACCCACTAAGACGTAGAGCAACCCTCGGGCTTTGGTTTTCATAGATCCTAACTTTCCACAGCTTGCAGGGCGGCGTCCGCTCTCTAGCCCAACTTTGTTAACGCTGCCTCAAACCCGGCGAGTTTCGCCCGGAACAGCTCCGCTTCGGCTCGCGTCTTTTCAATCAAAGCCGGAGGCGCCTTGGCGACGAAGCTTTCTCTCGAAAGTTTTCCTTCGACGTGGGCAAGATCGACCTTGGTCTTCTCGATTTCCTTTTGAACGCGCTTTCGCTCGCCCTCGCGATCGACCAAGCCTTCAAGCGATATCCGGAGTTCCGCCGCCGGATTGGCGAGCGGGATTCGCGCTTCAAACGACGCGACCGATTGATCGGCGGCGATCGATTCGATTCCGCTGACTTTTCCGAGTTGAAGGATATCGCTTTCGTACTGGGCGAAAAACGCCTTCGCGGCCGCGTCCTTAGCGAAAACGTGCAAAACGAAGTCTTTTTTTGGCGACAGATTGTTTTCGCCTCGGAAATTCCGAATCGCTTCGATCACGGACTTCAATCGTCCCGTCTCCGTCTCCGCCGCGGCGTCGCGGAAGGCGACGTCGGACTTCGGAAACGCATGGAACGCAAGCGTCTCGACCGGCGATTTTCCATGATGCGCGCGCGCGGGCGAATTCGCCGCTTTTTTCCAAGGCAAGGAATCCCAGAGCTCTTCGGTAACGAAGGGCATGATCGGATGGAGAAGCTTGAAGAGCGTTTCCAAGACGTAGTGGAGGGTGATTAGGCTCTCTTCGCGCTCTTTTCCGCCGCGGCGAAACGGCATCTTCGCAAACTCGATGTACCAATCGCAAAGTTCCAGCCAAGCGAACTCGTAGAGGGCGGTCGCCGATTTGTCGATCTCCCATTTCGCGAAACCCGCTTCGACCGCGTCCGTCGTCGTCTGGAGCCGGGACAAAATCCAACGGTTCGCCGGCGAGAGTTCGCGGAAATTTTTCTTGAGCCACGCCTCCGCCCCTTCCGCGGGCTCGGCAAGCGGGCCCGCATTTGGAATTTCGATCGCGGGCTCCCCCGGTGCGGCTGCGGACGCGCCTAACTGCAGATGCAGAAACTTCGTCGCGTTCCAAAGCTTGTTCGCGAAGTGCTTGTATCCACGCACTTTGTCTTCGGAAAG
>CAZAKW010000121.1:0-7772 GCA_964485835.1 uncultured Bacteriovoracaceae bacterium | reverse complement strand
CCATCACGTCGGGGGGCATTTGAAAGTCGCGCCCGAGCACCTCGACGAGGACGTGCTCCATTTAATGAAGAAGCCGGGATTGAAAAATTTCGACGAGTTCGTCAGCTACTTCGACCAGGTCTCGAAAGAAGCGGGCAAGGAACAGTATCTCGTCCCTTACTTTATTTCGGGCTTTCCCGGCACCACCCACGAGAAGATGGAAAAGGTGCACGGATATTTGCGGGAGAAGGGCTGGAATCTTCAACAAGTCCAAGCCTTCATCCCCACCCCCATGACGCTGGCAACGGCGATGTATTGGACGGGCATGAATCCGATGACGAAGGAAACTCTCTTCGTCGCGAAAGATCGGATGGACCGAAAGATCCAGGCCGCGCTTCTTCAACCCAAGAAAAAAGAAAATCAGGGAATTGTTCGACGCTATCTCCGAGGACGCGAGCAGGCCGATCGCCTCGCCGGAGACGCCCAACGGCTTGCCGCAGCGGCGAAAAATCCAAAAGCGCGGATCCATCAAAACAGCCCGATCAAGGCGAAAGCCAGTGCTCCTACCGCCCGCCGATCGATCGTCGAACCTCCGAAGAACCAGCTCGGACCTAAACTCCTTCTCGATACTCGCTAAAAAAGCCAAATTCTTGGGCGCAGGGTGGAGAATGTCATTTGCGCGCACAGCGCATGACGCTTAGCGCATTACCCGTAACGCTCCGTACCTTGTAACTTCTATCCCTGGTGTGTAAATCCGCTGCCGGGAGATGAGAAGTATGGCTTTCAAGAATTTAGTAAAAAAACTAATGGGCTGTGTCCTTGCCGGAATAATCGCAACCACCCTCGTAATCGGAATTTCCGGATCAGCCAATGCCGGCGTCTCCTCAGAAACTCCAGTCCAGATGGTACTCCGCCAGCTCGTCGACTACCATATCACTGAAGGACGTCTCCGTTACGGTCACAAGATCGATCTCGAGTTCGTCGAAGAAGACATGGTCAACGCCTTTGCATATTACGACGGCGAAAAAGCCGGGCTCGGCGTCGATATGATGCTCCTTAAAATTATGACGCCCGACGAAGCCCTGATCGTGCTTTGCCACGAACTTGGGCATGCCTTAGGCGATATGGCCCACAGCAAGTTTCCGAATGATCCGAAGCATCGCGAAGACAATCCGCTTTCATTGGAGGGCGAAGCCGACTACTTCGCCGGAAAATGCGCCGTCGACTATTACGTCAACTTCGAGGGGCTTGATTACAGCGCTGCCCAAGAGAAGGCATTTTTCTCCGCCCATTCGATGTTCGGGACTCTTTACGAAACCGACGGCATCAACGCTGAAAAAGCGAAATCTGCCCGGTTTAACGGCGTGAACTACGAGTATCCAGACCCGAACTGCCGGACGCTTTCCGTCTGGGCGGGCGCCGAAGGTCTTCCACGGCCGAAGTGCTGGTACAATCCTTAAATCGGATCGTTAAACGAAACTTGGAAACTCGCCATCGCCTCTCGCGGTGGCGAGTTTTTTTTGGCTCGTGCTTAGGTAGAAGCCGCCCGACAAATCGCCGGAACGTCGTCAAAAGGAACGACGACCTGGCGATTCTCGTCGAGGATCTTGACGACCACTTTTCCTTCCGCAAATTCAACATCGCCAAACAAAACCGCGTAGCGAGCGCCGAGTTTCACCGCTTGTTTCAACTGGACGCCGAAGCCGCCCGCTTCCAAAGGAGTCACCGTGCGGCTTCCCGCCAACCGCAAAGCCCGGGCGATCGATTCCGCCTGGGGGCGCATTTCAAGTTTAGGCAACGAAACGAAAACGTCTATCGACGACGCGGGCTTAGGAAGCAAGCCGTGGGTTTCAAGAAAATCCTTCAGCGTCACGTCCCCCATGCCGAAACCTACGCCCGATAACTTATCCTTGCCGAACATTCCGACGAGGTTGTCGTAGCGCCCCCCGCCGAACATCGCCCGGCGATTCTCAGGACTCGTATCGAACATCTCAAACACGGTGCCGGTATAATAGTCCAACCCCCGCATGATCATCGGATCGAAGACGACCGGCGAAGTCTGGTCCGCAGGATCACCGCTCGCGACGATTCCGGAATCTGCCAGATACCGAAACAAGGTATGGAGTTCTTCGATCCCCTCGCAAGGTAGATCTCGGCGATGGGTTTCCAAAGTCCCCGTGAAAAAAACATCGAGACGCGCGGCTTCGACCGGCGAGAGTCCTAACTGGGTCAATCCCGCGAGATACTTTTCTTCCCCGACTTTCTTTCGCGCATCAACGAGTTTCGTCACGGCAAGCGCCTTCTCCGCGGAGAGGCCGCATTGCTTGAGCAAGAAATGGTCGACGATCTTCCGATTGCTCACCCGGATCGAAACGAATTTCTCTCCGCCGAACCTCCGCATCATCTCCAGCGCCAGCGACAAAAGCTCCGCGTCCGCGAGGAGCGAGTTTCCTCCGAGCACATCGACATTTAATTGCCAATGTTCGCGAAGACGACCGCGCTGGGGGCGTTCATACCGCCAAAGATTAGGAATCGAAAACCAGCGCACCGGTTTCGGTAGTTCGTTGATTTTACCCGCAACCATTCTCGCCATCGTCGGAGTCATCTCGGGACGAACGGCCATTTTTCGATCGCCCCGGTCCACCATCCAGTACAACTGTTGATTGACGAGTTCTTCTCCGGATTTAGCCGCGTAGAGTTCAAAAGGCTCAAGCATCGGGCCGTCGTATTCTTCGTAACCGAAAGAAGCGCAGCTTTCGCGCATTCGGGAAAAGATCCAAGCGCGAATCTTGAATTCGTCAGGGTAAAAATCACGAGTGCCCTTATAGGGCTGCGTCGAAAGAAAGGCGGACATGAGCAGACTGTAGCGGAAATCATCCCAAAAATCAGCTAGGCTCGGCGTATGGCCAAAGGCTTGAAACTGATTCCGCTCCCCCCTGCCAACCCTCGCGTCGCGGCGATCCAGATGAACTCCACCCCAAGCGTCGATCATAACCTCGGCCAGGCCCGGGAACTCTTGGACGAAGCGCTCCGAAGCGATCCTAATATCGTGGCCTTTCCCGAAAATATGCTGCTTCTGTCGGACCATGCCGACGACTACCGTAAGCATGCCCAGAAAACGCGCGGGGGCTGGATCGAAATCCTACAGGAGTGGGCTGCCGAATCCGACGTATGGTTATTAGCCGGTAGTCTCCCGATGGCCGCCGCGGGGGAGAAAATCTACAACACCTCCATCCTCTTTTCGCCTGAAGGCGATCTTTATGCCCGCTACGATAAGATCCATCTCTTCGACGTGGACGTACCGGGCGACCGTGCTTATCTCGAATCCGAAAAGGTCCTTCCGGGGAAAAAAGTCGTTACCGCGCAGACTCCTTGGGGAAGCCTCGGTCTTTCGATTTGTTATGACATCCGATTCCCCGAACTTTATCGCAAACACGCGGACGCCGGGGCGCACACCCTATTTATTCCCGCCGCCTTTACCGCGGTCACGGGCAAGGCCCATTGGGATATTTTAACTCGGGCCCGCGCGGTTGAGAATCAGTGCTTTGTCGTCGCTCCCGGACAAACCGGTTCGCCCCATCCCGGACGAGAATGCCATGGCCATACCCGAATCATCGATCCGTGGGGACGCGTGATTGCCGAGCGGCCGTCGGGAATCGGCGTCGTGATGGCGGACTTAGATTACGGCAGCCTATTCGAGATTCGCGGGAAACTTCCGGCACTCGCCCATCGGCGGCTGAAATGAACGAAACTCGCCCGCTGGAGTTTTTTCGGCGCAGTAAAGAAATCGGCCTCTTTGTCTTCGATATGGATTCAACGCTGGTCGACGGGGAAGGCATCGACGAATTCGCCCGCGAACGAGGGAGCTATGCCGAAGTCGCGGCGATCACCGAACGCGCGATGCGCGGAGAAATCGACTTCGCGGAGTCTCTGCGGCTACGGGTCGAAATGTTAAGAGGGATGACTTTCGCGGAAGTCGACCGGGTCTACGATCGCATGCCTTTGATGCCGGGCGCGCAGGATTTGATCCGAGAACTCCGCCTGCGTGGCCACCTGATCGCGATGGTTTCGGGTGGCTTCGACTTACTTGCCGAACGCTACGCGCGGGATTTGGGCGGTTTAGACGCAATCGTTGTCAATCAGCTCGAATTCGTGGAAGGCATCTGTACCGGCATGGTCACGCCCCCGGTCGTGACCGCCCAGGGAAAAGCCGAAGCGTTAGAAATGATCGCCGGAGAATTTGATATCCCGCTCGCGCGTACGGTGGCGGTGGGAGACGGCGCCAACGATATCCCGATGCTTGAAAAAGCAGGCTACGGAATCGGATTCTGCCCGAAACCGGCGCTTCGCGCCGTCGCCCGGACTTCCATCGACGAAAAGAACCTGCTGCGAATTCTTGATCTGATGTGAGTCGCTTACCGCGCTCCCGTCACGAACACTAAAGAAGCAGTTGCTTTCACGGGTCGGGCTGGTAACAATCTGAGTCATCAGTTCCTATTCGTTTTCAACCAAAAGACCACCGGTTTCGGCCGCCGTCTTTTCGAGGAGCCCCCTTATGAACGTTGCACTCTTTACCATGGACGGCTTTCTTTTCGCCCTTCGCTGGTTCCATATTTTCTTCGGCGTGATTTGGATCGGCCATCTCTACTACTTTAACTTCGTCCAAGGTGCGTTTTTCGCCGAAACCGACGCCGCCACGAAATCCAACGCGATCCAAAAACTCGTGCCGCGCGCGCTCTGGTGGTTTCGCTACGGAGCGCTTTTCACGATCCTTACGGGTTTACTCCTGATTACCGGCCGCCTTCACCAACAATTCAACTTTGCGAGCGGATGGGGCGTAACGATTCTCACCGGCATGACGTTGGGTTTCATCATGTTCCTCAACGTCTGGGTAATCATCTGGCCTAACCAGAAAATCGTGATCGCCTCGGCGACTGCGGCGGCGACCGGCGGAACGGCGAATCCCGCCGCGGCCGGGGCGGCCGCCAAGGCCGGCTTAGCTTCGCGTACGAATACGCTCTTTTCGATCCCGATGCTGTTCTTCATGGCCGCGGCCCAAAACCTACGCCCGATGACGGACGAGGACTCCAATTACCTTCTCTGCGCGATCTTGCTTGGAGTGGTCATTCTCGCGCTGACCATCAATGGCATCAAAGGTAAACTTGGGCCGATGGCTTCAGTGAAGGGCGTGATCCATATGGGCTTCGTGCTGACGGCCGTACTTTACGCGATCGTCGAATTCTGCCTCTGATCCCCGGGTAAACAAAATCACCGAGGGTTCGGCCGTTTCGGCCGGACCCTTTTTTATTTCCGAAATAGTTCGGCGCGGGAATTTTGGTACTCAAGGCTTTCTTCGTCCACGCCCTGACGCATCTTCGGCCGGGCGATCGTCGAAAGCAGGTCTTTCTTTTTCAAGAGATCGAACTCGATCAGCAAATCCTGCAGGAGCAGGACTTCTTTTTTCGCGGGATTGCAGCGCACCTCCACCCACTCGCCCCAGCCATCAAAGTAATGGGAAGTATAGACGTCACGCGCGATTCGCACAAAACGCTCCTTCGTTTCGAAGCTCCGCACGTCGAAGATCTGCCTTAAAGCCCGGTAGTTACCGTCGCCAAATGGAAGTTTCCGCGCGTAAAACGTCGGCTTCGCCTTCGCGAGGCTTTCCGGCATCACGTGGCCACGCGCGACGAAAATTTTCCACGGATCGATGGGATCCTCCGGTAAATCATATCCGGCTCGTTCAAACGTCTTCGCGTAGTGTTTCACGCGTGAGTCGACTTGCTTCAACGCCTCGGCGACTCGCTCCCCTTTCGGCTTGGCGGCGATCGCTCGCGTCTCGGCCTCGTTAAACTTGATCTTGCAGGGAAAACTGGCGCATTTCTCGACGGCGTCCAAATCGTCCGTCCACTCGCCCCAGCCCGCGAAACGTTCGGGATCCTCGGAAGAATAGACTTTTCCAATCGCGGCCTTCTTTACTTTCGCAATCGCGCTCCCGCATGTTTCCTCCGACGCTAAAGTCCACTTCGAGACTCGAATCGAACGCAACATCGGGCCTTCCGACTCGAATTTGCGCGAACCTTTTTCCGTAAAAAGAGAACTTTGAGACTTCCAAAGGTGGGAGGCGTTCCAAACCGAATCTTTTTTCGGTTTTGCCGGCACCGAATCGCTTGTCAGAAAAACCAGAGCGACGAAAAGATGTCCCGACCACGCGCCCATCGCGAGCCTACCGAAGAGCGAATAGAAGTTTGATGTCGTTATCGGTGAAGGTCACCCCGGCACCGTAGAGATACGAAATCTTCCCATTCACTTTCGAGAACGATTCCAGCCCCCCCGTCAAATAAACCGATCCGAGATAATCGTTCATGGCGAAAGGCCGGATCGTCGCCGTCAGACGATTATTCATCCCGATGCCTTCCGCTTGGTCGTTATTCACTCCCTGGCCGCGAATGTAGAGGTCATCCTTGATCGTAAACATATTTTCGTAGCCCGCGGGCCCGAGGTGAAACGCCGCGGATACGGCACCGTCCCCGTGCAAAGCGCCCGCGGCAAGATCGACGCGATTCCAGAAAACTTTGCCGAGCATCCCCGTGAGAAGAAGACCGCCCTGCTCGATTTGCTGGGTGTTCACTGTCGTCGAGGTGCCCCCGGAAGTCGTCGTGGTATTCAAAGCCGTCAGCCGCCCCCGCGGATCGATCGTGATCCCGAGAAGATAGTAACGAGTCGGGTTAGGGTAAATCGAGAGTTGGAAATATCCGCGGCCACCGTCGTAAGCCGGAAGCTGTTCAGCGCCAAGACGTAGGAAAATTTGGATCGTAGCCGCCTGGCCAAGCAACGTATTCAAACCCTTCATCGCCTTGAGCATCTCGTCCGCGTAAACGGGATCGTTCAATAGCCTTCCGACCGAACCTTCCCCGCGATTGATCCGCTCCATCTGGAGTTGCATCGCTTCGAAAGCTTTTTCGAGTTTCTCCAGCGACCGCTGGGCGGTGGAATTAAGATTTCCTTCCGGCGAAAGCGTCTTGGAGGTCATCGCCAAGGTTTTGTTGAGCTGTTGGATCGTTTCACGAAGCTCTTTCGGCTGCAGGCCCTCTTTTAAATTCTTCGTGAGCTCCGTCATCTCTTCCATGAGCTTTCCCGACTGCTCAAGGATCTTATCCATGTCTTTATTATTTTTACCCACCGGGATCTGTTGCGCATCAGCGATGTCCTCGGCGTTCGCGGAAGGAACGAGCAACGAGAAGAACCGCGCGAAAAACGAAATACCGCTCGAGTTTCGGATCTGGCCGGTTTCCTGATTAAAAGGAGAGGTGGGATCTTTCTCGACTTCCACGGGTTTCGCTTCGAGTGCACGCGCAGGATCGACGGAAGGTTCTTCCATTCCCGAGCCAGGAAGACGATTTTTCAATTTCTTCACGCGGGAGGAGGTCGAAGAGCGCGAAGTCGCAGGCGCGCTGCCACGCGGGCCGACTTCGACGTTGCCGATGTATCGAACTGGTTTTAATTCGACGAACTTATCGCCTAAGAAACCTTCGCCTCGAATATAAGCACGCGTGTCGCTTAGGATCTCTACCGGAGCGGTGATGCAAACCCCAATCCGAACCATCGTCTCCGTCAACTCGACTGAATGAAGGTAACCGATCTGCAGGCCGAGCGAGCGAATGGGGGACTTCGTCTTAAGACCGGTCGCATCTTCGACCGTGATGTAGACCGGATCGCATCCGCGCCACCAATAAGGACGATCATTGACGAACACAGTGATGGCGCCCACCAGCGCGATTCCGAAAAGGGCGAAT
>CAZAKW010000120.1:0-7818 GCA_964485835.1 uncultured Bacteriovoracaceae bacterium | reverse complement strand
CCCCTTGAGCACCACGTTCAGCTCTTGGAGGTCCTCGAGGCGCACCGCCCGCGTTCGATCGGCTATTTGGTGGATATGAATCAGGTCGCCCAGGCCCACTCCGAACAGGTCGGCAGCGAGTGGGGAAACCGATTCGTCGGCGTCGCCTCGCGACTCGAAAACCAAGGCGTGCCATTTCTTCTCGGCACCCCGTTCGATATTAACGGTGAAGTCGTCCCGCCATTTCCCCTCTCCGCCGTTCCGCATGCGGTTTCGGTGATCCATAAAGACGGCAATGTCTTCGGCGAAGATAAAATCACCCGTCGCGCGCTTCTGAAGCTTTACGGCAAGCCGACGTTCCATCTGGAACTGGCGAATCGGCTTACGGGGCGTAGCCACGATCTCCCGATTCGCGGGCAATTTAACGATCCTTCGATCGACGCTTCCTATTTCTTTTTTCGTTACTTCGGCGGTACCGGTTACGGACCCCGCGCGCCTCGCAAAACCGACTATCCGATTTACTCGATGATCGAGATCTTGGAAGGACGTATCCCGCGCGACAAACTCGCCGGAAAGATCGTTCTGGTGGGCTCTATGAGTCGAACCGATTCCGAAGACTACGCCTACACCCCCTATTCAAAACAGGCCTACACGAATCCAAAAATCGCCCTCCACGCGAATATCCTCGATGCCGTACTTCATAACCGAGGAATCGTCCGCTCGCCGAACTGGTTGAACTGGGTGACCACCTTTCTCGTCACCGCATTCGTCATCTGGTCGGTCTTCACGTACACCCCCCTTTACGGGGTTTTCAACACGCTGGTACTTGCGATCGGTTTTCTACTCGTGGGCCAAATCCTCTTTTCCATCCGTGGCTTGTGGATTCGAGAAGCCCAGCCCTTGGTGGGAATTTTTCTTTCCTACTACCTAGCCGTGCCGTACCGACTGATTCAGGAGTATAAACGTCGTTGGGACTATCAGCGTAAAAACGAGATCCTTCTCCAAGTGGAGGAGCTGAAAACGAACTTCCTCCGGCTGGTCACTCATGATCTGAAAACTCCAGTAGCCCGCATCCAAGGACTCGCGGAGCTTGTTTTGCGTAAGACGGGGGCCACGATCAATCCCCCTGAGCGAGAAAATCTTGAACACATTCTGTCCTCGACCGAGGAACTCAACCATTTCATCACTTCGGTCCTCGAACTCACGAAGGTTGAAGCAAATCGCATCACACTCAACCTTGAATCCAAGGACCTCAACCAGGTCATCGAAAAACTTCTCGAGCGATTCGGACCTCAATCCAAAGCGATGCAAATCCGGCTCGTTTCCGAGCTTGAACCGCTGTTTCCGATTCGTTTCGACGTTTCGTTGATCACCAAGGTCCTGGCGAACCTTCTGGACAACGCTCTCAAGTACAGTCCGGCCGGATCGACCGTGAAAATCCGAACCGTTGACCGCGTCGAGACGATCGAAATATCCGTTATCGACCAGGGGATCGGCCTGTCCGGCGACGAACTCGAGAACCTCTTTACCCGTTTCTACCGCGCGAAAAATGATCAAACGACCAAAGTTTCCGGCACCGGCCTGGGACTGTACCTGACGAAGTATTTCGTAGAAGCACATCGTGGCTCCGTCCAAGTCGAAAGTCGACCTGGCGAAGGCAGCGAATTCAAGATCCTCCTTCCGTCCGACCTCCAACCCGAGGAGGTTATCCAACCCGGCCTTACCGTCGCACCCGGGGGCCCCCACCATTCCCGTCCCGTGAAAAAAGGAGTTCCTAATGTATCGCGTACTCGTAGTTGATGATGATGCCGACCTTCGTTTGATCGTAGCGTCAGCCCTTTCCGAGAGCCATTTCCAGGTTGATCAAGCTTCCGATGGCGAAGAGGCGGTCAATCGCGTACGCGCCGGCAAGTACGACCTCGTCCTTCTGGACGTGAATATGCCCCGTCTCTCGGGCCTGGAAGCGTTGAAAGAGATTAAAGCCCACGATCCTTCGATCATCGCACTTGTGCTGACCGCGTTCGCGAATATCCGCGACGCCGTCGAAGCGACGAAGGAAGGCGCTTACAACTATCTGGAAAAGCCAATCAAAGCTGAAAACCTGGTCTACATGGTCGAAAAAGCCCTTCGCGCCAACAAGCTGGTCAAGGATATCGCCCTCTCCTCGCCGATCATCAAAATGCCCGGAGGCACCGAGTTCATCGGACAAAGCGTCGAGATGAAAAAGGTGTTTTCGGTGATCGACAAACTCTCCCGAGTCGAAACCGCGGTATTAATTCGCGGCGAGAGCGGAACGGGCAAGGAACTCGTCGCCCAGGCTCTCCATTATAACTCCCCTCGTAAAGATAATCGTTTCGTCACAATCAATTGCTCCGCGATCCCGGAGAATCTGATCGAATCGGAGTTCTTTGGTCACGAAAAGGGCGCGTTTACGGGTGCCGATTCCCGTAAGATCGGGAAGTTTCAGTACGCCGACGGCGGGACGCTCTTTTTGGACGAAATGGGCGACGTTTCGCTCGGTATGCAGGTGAAACTCCTGCGGGCTCTCCAAGAAAAAAAATTCACCCCGATCGGTTCGAACCGCGAAATCGAGGTGAACGTGCGGATCATCGCGGCGACGAACCGAAACCTCGAGGAGATGATCAAGAAAAACGAGTTCCGAGAGGATCTCTTTTACCGCTTGAACGTGCTGCCAATCCAATTACCACCGCTGCGGGATCGAAAGAGCGACATTGAACACCTCTCGAAGTATTTCATCGACAAGTTCAATCAAGAGCATCGGAAAAACATCACCGGCATCTCGCCGGAAGCCACCGAGGCAATGCGCTCGCATCAATGGCCAGGGAACATCCGTGAACTTGAGAACGTGATCGAACACGCTTTCGTGATCGAAACCTCAAGCGAGATTACCCCCGATTCCCTGCCGGAAACCGTATTGGGGTCGGCCCGCGCCAAGGGCATCGCGCTCGGCAAGGTTGTTTCTGCAGCCGCTCGCCCGGTTTCCACCGATGCGGCACCGGAGGCCGACGGAGGCGACGAAGACATACGGATGGAAGTCGTCGATGGATCTCTTCTGAAACTCGACTTCACCAAATTGGACTTCCAAGCCAATAAAGAGGAATTCGAGAAGCGGTTTCTGATGTCGGCCCTCCAGGCGTTCAACGGCCGCATCAACCAAACCGCGCTCCATGCGAACATCCCTAAGAAAACGCTTCTCCGGAAGCTGGAGAAGTACGGCATCGTCGCAAAGGACTTTTCCGAATAAATTTCGCTTCGACCAAGAATGGAACAGGGCCCGTACGATTCTCTCGTACGGGCCCTGTTCCATTTCTAGCCGCGGCTTAGGTGGCGAACGTGCGCAAAGGTGTTTTACTGGATCGCGTTGATCGCGGATTCGTTGAAACTAACGGTAGCGCCCTTTTTAAGCCGGGTGATGTAATTTGCGACCATCTCTTTTTGAAGATCGGATTTCACCTTGAGTTCGACTTCTTCGTATCCGTACACTTTGCCCGGACGAGAATCGATGATCTTAATCAAATGATAGCCGAAGGCGGTTTTAACCGGTCCGATAATCTGGCCCTTTTTCCCGTTGAAGGCAGCTTCTTTGAACTCGGCCACGAACGGGGCGTCCCGCGTGACGAGGCCAATGTCCCCGCGATTATTTTTCGCCGACGGATCTTGGGAACGGGTTTCGGCGAGTTTCTGGAAATCCGCGCCCGGCGCCTTCGCCAGTTTCAGAACTTCGCGAGCCGTTTTTTCGTCCGAGACAAGGATATGCTGGATATGCACCTGGTCGGTCGAGTAATCTCGGCGATGCATTTGATAATACCGCTTCGCGGCCGATTCGGTCAGCTTCGGCCGAACGCTCTTCGCGACCAATCGATCCGCGAGGAACTGACGGCGAAACGCGTTCAATGCGTTCTGATACTCGGCGTCTTTGTCGAGTTTCTGCTTCTCGGCTTCTTGAATCAGGAGTTCCTGATCGACGAGATTGTGCACAACCTCTCGACGGCTATTCATGTCGGAAAGAATCTGGCGACGCTGACCTTCGTTTAAAGTCGCGAGCGATTTTTTCACGTCGGCGTCCGTGATCACCTTGCTATTCACTTTCGCGACGTCCGCAGCGACGGCGGAGAAGACGAACACGGCCGAAATTCCCAGCGCCATTAATTTGACGAAACGTTTCATTTTTCTTTCTCCCGTTCGAAGGTACCGATCCAGTGTAACCCTAGAGATGGAAATTGAACAACCGGTCGTAATGTTCCTGGACCTTCTTTAAGTTCACGGCGTTCAAAAAATTCGAAAAACTCATCCAAACCGACAATCCGCCTAGATCCTGAAAGAGTGGAGGTAAAATCCGGGGGGCATCGATAATTCCCTCTTCGTACTTTTGGTAGAGGACCGGTATGTCGTCGACATGGATCTTGCCCACGAATAGAAAAGGCAGAAGTTTGGGCTTCCCCGCCTTGATCGCCGACCGCATAAAATTGTAATTCTCGATGAATCCTTTGCAGTAGGCGATGTCTTTCGTGAACGGAGCGCCGCCGTCGAGGGTACCACCACGAAAAACCCGCTTCGCGTTCTGAAGGCATTCCTCCTCGGCGTAGCCTTCCGTGCGGTAGTAGTCGATCAGATCTAGCAGGTTTGCTCCGTCTTCCGCCTTTTCGATCGCGATAATCCGGTCGTTAATCTGTTTTGCCCGCTTCGGAAAGGACCGGAATGTGAAGATTTCCATGATCACCGCCAACCCTTCTTGGGTGGAGGCGCACCGGGGCGGTCCGCGGGAGAGCCACTTCGCGATCCGTTGCTGCGAGCCATTCTGGGTCGTCCCCACGTGAACCCATCCTTCGTGAACTTCGAGAAGATCGACATCTCTGTCCGAAAAAGTCGAATCGGACCGGATCTTCACCGTATCGCCCCCGGCGGCGGCATCCGCGATGATTCCGTCGGAGAGTTTCGCGCTCACCGACCCGTCCGGAAAATAGCCTTGAAACCGCTGATTCAAACGATCGACCACTTGCTCGGCGGAAAGATGATCGGGCGGATTGGGAAGCTCAACGGCCGTGATATTGGAAAGGATCGAGTACATCATCCGTCCAAGGTCGCTGATCGTGTTCGTATCGCCGTATAGATGGTCGCGAGGGCTCCCGTAAAGCTTCCGGCTATACTGCCAGAACTCCTTGCGGCCACGATTCTTCAAAAGATCGATGACGGTTAAATACTCCTCGGCCACTACGGTTAGCAACCGAGCGAGGGAATCTTCTTTCCCGAGTTGCGTCTCGATATCGGTGATGATCTCGCGCAACTCCAGTTGCTTGGCATCGGGATCAAATCCCAGGGGACTGCTTTGCTCGTAGTCTTCCGGACTGATGCTTGGCAAATCCTTGAACCCGGACTTACGAAGCTCCTGGGTCACATGGGGAGGCAACTTCACCGATTCCAGGATACGGATCGGCCTTTGGGCTTCCACGATTCGCGTGGAAAGCTTTTTTACCTTCTCCTTATAAGTGAGCATCAATGGAGACATCGTCTCTTAAGATTACGTCAATCCCGGATGCGGGCGAATAGGTAGAAATCGCCTAACGACCACGCGTCGTTATTCGTCAAAAATAGTCCTAAGCCGAAAATAGCTCTGCTCCATGACGAAAAGCTGAATAGCCTCGACAACGTCTTGAGTAAGGCCCACAAACCGGATCCCGACCCGGACGGCCGATAGGCCGCTTTCTTCGTCGATCACCCGTTTGAGGTACCGAACCTCCCCTTGGGCTTGAAAAGAAAGGTCTCCGAAATCGACTTCTAGCGGGAGACGGACTTCTTCCTTAAGATCGTAAGCCGCCGCCTGCGCCTCGTCTGGAAAATCGATCTGAATAGCCATCCCTCCAGAGCTCAAGTCCAAGATTCGGAGGTGATCCTGAACACGTGAAAATTCGGGCGCCCGAAGATGGAATGGGTCTTCGCTCGAGAGACGATAACGAAGCTGAGCACGCCGCTGCACTTCGAAGACGTCTTTAGGGATCCGAACGATCAACATTCCTTCTCGGCTTGAGACCTCGCGCCGAGGAAGGCTGAAAAATAGGCTCGATTCTTCGCATCGAACATTGAAAAAAAGGTCGTTTGAGCCCGCTAAATCGAGTTCGGCATCGACTTCGCCGAGCACGTGGGAGGCCCGAGCGGCGAACTCGCATTCGAATTGATTTGGCATCTCTAGGAATCGACGAACAAAAAACTTTTTCTTAAGCGCCCGGTCCTTCGTCCAAACCTGACTCGCTTGTCGGGCTAAAGTCGCAGAACGGAATAAGATCCGCCTCCGCTCGACATCGTCAAGACGAGTGAACTCTGCGCCCACTTGCCGATTCACGGTCGCCGATGCGCGCGTCAGGACCCGCTTCTGCTCGTCGTTCAATGTTCCGATGACTTTCTTTTTCATCTTCGGCTTTGATTATGCGCCTAAAGGAAAGCGAGGGGAAGTACGCGGATGAGAGGGGGGCAGCGTTATAAAAAAAGGCCTGATTCCGACTCGGAACCAGGCCTTCTAAAATTTGAGATCGAGGCGAAAATTACCGCTTCGAGTATTGGAAGCGGCGACGAGCGCCGGCCAAGCCGTACTTCTTACGCTCGACTTCGCGGCTATCGCGGGTCAAGTGGCCCGCTTTTTTCAGCGGTGCCCGGAAAGCAGGATCGACATTAAGAAGCGCGCGAGAAATTGCGTGCTTCACAGCGCCAGCTTGGCCCGAAAGACCTCCGCCCATGACGTTCACCATAATATCGAAACGACCAACGGCTTGGGTCAATTCAAGCGGCTGCATGATAATCAAACGGGAGCTTGGACGTGGGAAGTAATCTTCGAACGAACGCCCGTTGACCCGGATCATACCGGTTTCGCTTGCGCGGGTACGAAGGTAAACGCGGGCAATTGCCGATTTACGCTTACCAACTCGATGAATCTGTTTTTCCATTTAAAGCGTTACTCCGGAGAAAAAGTTAGGCTTTCTTCGCAGCCAGGACCGTCTTACGGGTCGCCGATACTGGAAGAGGCTGTGGGTTCTGGGCGCCGTGGATGTGCTCGGTTCCCACGATCAACTTCAGTTTTTTGATTTGGTGACGAGCCAAGCTAGTTTTGCCGGTCATGCCCCAAACAGCGCGACGAAGAATTTCCGTAGGATGCCGAGCGTGCATCTCTTTCGCCGATTTCACTTTTAGACCACCGACGAAATCGGTGTGGTCGTAGTAATTTTTATCGTTCCATTTATTCCGAGTGAGTTGGATCTTGTCGGCATTCAGCACGATCAAGAAATCACCGGTGTCAGCGTGACGAGTAAACGTCGCTTTATGCTTTCCGGTAATCACGCGGGCGATAACGGTAGCAAGGCGTCCGACCACTTGGTCTTTCGCGTCGATAACGTACCACTTCGGCGCGTTTGGACCTTTCGGTTCGAAAAAATGAGCCCCAACTTGTTTCGCCTGATAAGACTTCTGCTGCAACATAGGACCGTGGATATATCGAAGCCCACTCCTTCCCGTCAACGAAGTTTAATGGAAGAATTTAGAATTCGCGCGATCTAGGGCTCAAATCCGATATCGCTATGCGTTATAGCTAGAAAAACAGCTCCATTTCCGGCCTTTTTGCCATGAACCGCGCTACATTCGAGTAGAGCCCCGACCATGAAAATTGCTGACCATCACCGCCGTCTTCTATGGGGCCTTTTCTCGGGCATTTTTTTCGTTTTCTTCGCCGTACGGGCTTGGAAAGCAGGCGATAACGACTTTATCGCCTATTATCAGGCCGGCAAACGGGCGCTTGCCGGAGAAAATCTCTACCAAACGGAGACGACCCCGTTC
>CAZAKW010000119.1:0-7825 GCA_964485835.1 uncultured Bacteriovoracaceae bacterium | reverse complement strand
AAATCTAGGAATGTATGCTCCACGTAAAAACCGGTTTTTCGAATAAACTGATTCAAACCACGCCACGTGAAGAATCGAATATGCATGTAATTCCATTCTTCGTAAGCCGGTAAATGGCTATGAAGAATACCCCGCCAAATTAAATTTCCGCCGAACAAAATTCGAAATCTTCCCCAAAGATTGAAGTGATTAGGAATGGAGATCACCGCGTAGCCGGTAGGACTTAGGACGCGTTTCGCCTCCGCCATCAACACGACGGGATCGAGAAGATGTTCAAGAATATCCTTCATCACCAAGATATCAACTTCCCCGTCAGCGAACGGTAAGCGAAGATTCGGAAGCCCCAAGTCGATCTGGCAATGCTGTATTCCAAACTCAGCCGCAATCCTCGCGGTAGATCCGCTGTAATCCAACACATGAACTCGGTTCTTCCGCGCCAAGTGGGCGACGTCTGCCCCGGTGCCTCCTCCGACGCTCACAATCAGCTTGCCCACCCATTCATTCCCTCTTTCAATCTTCCGATCCGGAAAGGGAATCGCCTCTGAATTAGCATAGGCTTGATCATAGGAATTCTTCTGAAATCCCGTCGTTGCGGGTGCAATGGATTCTCGGCCTGACATATCTGAGAAGGTCGCCCGCGACCCTGCCTAAGTCAATTCCTGAGGGCAAAACAGTAGCGAAATCACTCATTTTTGGATTACAAGAAAGGGAAAATAGGGCGCATGTTCCGCAAGACTGCTGACATACCCCAGTTATAGGATGGACTCTTTTAGGTGGATGCCCAACGTCGCGCTCTTTTTATCTGTCCAAGTCCATTCGAGATCGGGACCTACTTTCGGGCCCTCGCGATTGCCAGCGCACTCGCGAAAACTTTCCGTTACCATGTAGACCTCCTCTGTACCGGGGACGAGGATATCGAACTTAGGGTCGACGGAGTCCGCGTTGTCGCGAATAAAACAAGCGGGCCCAACCTGACCCCGCTTCGAGGTTGGAACATCAGGGACCTCCACCGACGTTTGAAATTCGCCGCCCGAAGGCGAGTGCCCTACGATTTCATCTATAGTTTTGAGTATCAACCCAATGTCTCAGCGATCGCCGGTCAGGTCGCGAAGAAAGACCACGCCGTTCATTTCAACGACTGGTGCGACTGGTACGCCGGCCGGCATCACAAAATGCGGGGGATCCGATTTCTTCAAATGATTGATCATTGGATGGAAGAGTACCCACGCAAACGGGCTGACCATGTTACCGTAATCTGCGAATCCCTTCGGAAGAGAGCATTGGAAAGCGGCGTAAAATCGGAAAATCTAACGCTGCTTCGCGAAGGCGCGAATAGGGACGGGACAATGATCCCAACGGCCCTTGCACGAAGATCTCTAGGCATCGAAAAGGATGCTTTCATAATAGTGGCTATGGCCGACATGGGACACGCCATCCTAAAAAGCGCCATCGAAAGGTTGAAGCAAATTCGACCCAATGCCCGTTTGGTGGTCCTTGGGAACGTCAACGACCTTCCTCGAAACCACTCTCATATTTCGCTCCCTGGGCGAGTTTCAAATCATGAACTTCATCAGTGGCTTTGCGCCGCAGACGTCGCGTGGCTTGCAATGGAAGATACCCCAGTAAATCGGGGCCGCCTGCCCCACAAGATCGGCCACTTCCGCCTCTATGGACTGCCGCTCATCACGACTCCGGTCGGGGATGTCGTCGATTTAGGGGACCCGAATATTTACTTCACAAGTTACGATGGCGAGTCCTTTTCCACGGCGACGGAGAAGTTGCGCGCTCTGAACGACGAATCCCGAGAGAAATCAATTGCGCAAGCGGAACTCATTTTTGATTGGTCCCGAATTCTTGCGCCGTTAGTCGCGCGTATCGAGGCCGCCGTAATCAAAAAAAAATCCGGTCTAGCGCTAAAAAAATGAAAAAAAACCCGAAGATTCTATTCATTTGCGAAGAAATCAAACATTATACAATTCCCTTTTTCATTCGGTTACACGACCTCCTTGCCGATCAAGGGCTAAAAATGCAGATTGTCTACGGAATCCCTCGGGAATCCGAGTCGCGCAAACGGGATTCGAACGATTTTGAATCGATTGCGCCCTCACTGGCCAAAAAATTTTCGACCTTTCGCATATTAGGCGGAAAACTCGTCTATCAACCCGTGCTTTTCCGGGCTCTCAGTTCCGATCTCGTCATAGTCGACCAAGGAAACCGTCACCTCGTGAACTTTGCGCTCATGATCGCATCGAAGCTTGGACTCGTGAAGTTGGCGTTTTGGGGGCATGGAAAAAACCTACAGGCACAACGCTTTGGCCTCTCGGAACGAATAAAGAAGTATACGCTTGCGTGGTGCGATCGCTGGTTCGCTTATACTGAAGGGACACGTCGGTACTTAGAAAATAGCGGCGTTGATCCCAACGTAATCACGGTTATCCAGAATTCGATCGATACCGAGAGTTTTCGGAGAGACCTGGATTCGATTAGCGAAGCTGAACTCGACGATTTCAAGAAACTCCATTCAATCGAAGACGATGCGCCGATCGCAATTTACTGTGGCAGCATTTACGCGGAAAAGGATTTTCCGCTTCTCCTGGCTGCGGCCCGAGAAATTCGAAGAGTCCTACCGCGTTTTCGCCTACTGGTCGCCGGTGCGGGTCCCGACGAAGATCGGTTTCAAGCGGAAACTCGCGACGACGAATGGATATATTGGCTAGGGCCCCTCTTCGGCCAAAGAAAAGCGATTGCATTCAAGATTGCACAGGGTTTTTTACACCCCGGTGCCCTCGGACTCGCGGCACTTGATTCACTTACATCCGGTGTGCCCTTGATTACGACGGAAAACCCGCGACATGGACCCGAATTCGAGTATCTCAGAAACGGCCATAACGCCCTGATCTTTCCTTACGAATCGACTTCGTATATCCGTGGATGCGTCGAAGCCTTTCAAAATCGGGATAAACTTTCATCGCTTCGACATGTCGCAAGGGAAGACGCATCGAACTATGGGACCGAAAATATGGCTCTCCGCTATCGCGACGGAATCCTAGCGACGCTTAAGATACCAGCCAATCGTCTTGTTTAGTCCTTCGCGGACGGAAATGCGCGACGAATACCCTAAAACCTCGCGAGCAAACCCAATGTCGGCATGGGAATGCGGTATGTCGCCGGCTCGTGGGGCAAGCCTTCGGACTTCCGACTTCGGCGTTTGTCCCATTTGGAGAAATCCGGACATAAGTAATTCGGTCAAATCATTCAAATCAGTTCGATCCCCGCAAGCGATATTGAACGCGTGCCCGAAGGCACGCGGATCTTTGGAGGTGGCCGCGAGAATATTTGCGTCCACGACGTTCGAGACGAAACAGAAATCACGAGAACTCGTTCCGTCACCAAAAATTTCGATCGGCTTATCTTCCATCAAAGCGCCAATCCACTTTGGAATCACGGCGGCATAGGGCCCTTTCGGATTCTGTCGCGGGCCGAAAACATTAAAGTAGCGTAGCCCAACCGTCTCCATCCCGTAGCTCCGACCGTATACCGCAGCTTCGAGTTCATTCACTCGTTTCGTGGCCGCGTAAGGCGAGAGAGGTTCCCCAACACGGTTTTCGATTTTCGGAAGTTCAGGCTGATCGCCGTATACGGAACTGCTAGAGGCAAATATGAAACGTTTTACGCCTTTGATCCTGGCCGCCTCTAAAAACTGATGGGTGCCGTCAATGTTCACCGAATGAAATAGGTCGGGCTCCGCAAGGCTGCGAGGTACGGAACCTAAAGCGGCATTGTGCAAAACCACAGAAGCGTTTTGGACCGCGTCTCTTGCTACCACTTCGTCACGAATATCACCCGTTATGAATCTGAATCTTCTCCATGCTTCGGGTCCGACAGCTTCCCGAACAGCCTCGAGGTTTTCTAGGGAGCCGGAAGAAAGGTCGTCCACACCGACAACATCTTTTCCATCGGCGAGTACGCGTTCAAGGAGATGCGAGCCGATGAACCCTGCGCACCCAGTGAGGACCCAAGTAGACATTAGAGTCGCCATCCATTGAATTTATTCAGAACTTCACGCGAGAATGCGCCCTTCACATCGACGAGCACGCCCCTGTCGTTGATGATTTTACGCAAATCTCTTTCGCCCATTTTTCGAACCGAATCGTGCGCAACCGCAAAAACGACCGCGGCTGCAGGCGCTAATCGTTCCATCGGAACAAAATACGGATGATACTTTGAAGGAACTTCCTCGGCGCTAACGAGCGGGTCGCTTATTTGGACATTGGCTCCAAATGCGATCAGCTCGTCAACGACATCGAATGACTTCGAATTACGGATGTCGCGGCAGTTTTCTTTGAAAGTAAGACCGACAACGGAAATTTTTGAATCTTGCAGATTATGGCCCATGCGCAAAACGGCCTTAATGGTCTTTTGAGCGACAAAGGCTCCCATGCTGTCGTTTACGCGACGACCTGCGAGGATCACTTGCGGGATATAGCCGAGCTCCTCCGCCTTATGGGTCAAATAATAAGGATCGACGCCGATGCAGTGGCCGCCGACCAATCCCGGATAAAAGCGAAGAAAATTCCATTTAGTCGACGCAGCTTCGAGTACGTCGAGCGTATCGATTTCCATTCGATCGCATATGTATGCGAGCTCATTCATCAACGCTATATTCAGGTCTCGTTGAGTATTCTCGAGAACCTTCGCTGCTTCTGCGATCTTGATAGAACCGGCCTTGAAAATACCAGCTCGTACGACTTTTCCGTAAACGGCGGCGACACGTTCCAGACTTTCCCCGTCTTGAGCCGCCACTACTTTCTTGATGGCCTCGAACGTGTGCTCTTTATCTCCCGGATTGATCCGTTCCGGAGAGTAGCCAATCTTGAAATCAACCCCAGACTTAAGACCAGACACGCGTTCAAGAATTGGCAAGCAAACTTTTTCGGTTGCTCCAGGGTAAACGGTCGACTCGTATACCACCACGGAACCCTTCGCGAGGATGCTCCCGACCTTCTCGGAAGCACTGAGAAGGGGAGCGAAGTCCGGTTGGTTCGCGGCATCGACAGGCGTGGGAACCGCGATAATAAAAAATGTGCATTCTTTCAAATCTTCGATTCTGGAAGTGAATGAAAGATTATCCGATTTCAGTTCGCTGGAAGTATGTTCACCGTTGGTATCGGTTCCCCCACGAAGTTCGTCCACTCGGGGTATTTTGACGTCGAATCCGATTGTCGGAAACGCCTTGGCCATTGCGATAGCAACGGGCAAACCGACATACCCTAAGCCGAGAACTCCGATTTTCTCCGAAGACGACATACCCACCCCTTGGAATAGTGGAAAAACACACTGAGTATCGGGTACCGCAGCTTGTCTTTATAAAGAAGCGAGAACAGAAATAATGCGACGAGCTAATTTATTAGCGTCGCTAATGCCGTTCGATATGCGTCATGGGAAAAAGTCATTCGCACGCGATTCGCAATAGCGTCGGAAAGTGCTGTTGGCGGGTGGCTTCGGACCTGGGAAACGAAACCTTCAGTACCGCCTCCTGGAATTCCAATCGCTCCGAATCGTTCGCGCAACCATCGCGTCGATTCACTTTCCCTGAGATAGACTGGCTTTCCCGCTGCCAGAGTCTCGATCGCAAAAGTCGGACATATCTCGTTACAAATCGAGGGTAAGATCCCAGCCGTAGCGCGCTTTAAAGAACGAATAATTTCATCATGGGGAGCCGGGCCGCGGAGAAATAGATTCTCCAATCCACGTGCTTGCAACTGGATCTCCGCCCATTGAGGACCCTCCCCGAAAAGTTCAAAATCATATTCGGGAAGCGCTTGGGCGAGCTTGGGAAATAGACGCACTCCTTTTTCCTCTGAAAAACGACCTGCATAAACGAAAAGTCCGCGAGAATTTTCGCTTTCTCGTTCAACCCGCTTGACGAGTGCGTCGCCATCAAAGACGGGATTCGGAAGCATCGAGATACGGGATGTGGGAATACCTAAAGCGGCGATCTCTTCGGCGATATAAGGCGAAGGCGCAATAAATCGAGTAATTCGCTGGAGCAGCCCCTCTGCCCGCACACGTGCCAATGAGGTCGCGTAATAGGCGCTTTTTTTCCAATCACTATTACAGTTTCGTAATACGGGTCGAAGAATGGAGGGTTTAAACTTACAAACTTCGCAACGCTCCGACCCGTACAATGCGAGGCCGTTTGTGCAATAAAAGCGATGATTATGGACGGTCCAAAAAACCGGTTTACCTGAAGCTAGGGCCTCGCGAAGGAATCGAGGGCCAAGAACCGGATAAATATTATGGATATGTATCAAGTCGAAATCCGATAAGGAAATTTCGCTCTTTCGCCCAATGAGGCTGCCTAATATATCGGTCGTAGAGTAACTCTGTGGGTTCCGAATTCCAGGGATTAAATCGGATTGCCAGCCAAGGGACCCGTAAATCGACCTTAGCACCTCTACGTGAAGATCTTCGCCCCCCCGGTTCCGATAAGGAACGTGACCGATTAAGACTCTCGTTGACGATGAATCTGATACGATTTTGTGAGAAGCATGGGAGTGAACCGAGGATTCATTGGACACGTTTAAGACGATTATCCGCAATATCAGTCGACTAGGCAAGCCAGTGCGCTTTCTCGGGCCAGAAACTCGATTTCCCGTAAGCTACGTCTATGGACTAGACCGAGGGACGCCGATAGACCGAGTTTATATTGGTCGCTTTATCAAGGATCATTTTTCCGATGTCCGGGGCACGGTTTTTGAAATTGGTGAGAAAAGGTATTCCAGAGACATTCCTGTTTCCGCGGAGACAAAGACCTACTCAGTCGGACTCGCGAAAAACGTAGATTTGCGGATCGACCTCGCGGATAAGACCCAGATTCCCGAATTCTTAGCTGACTCCTTCATTTGTACTCAAACTCTCAATTTTATCTTCCCGCTAGCGGAGACGGTCCAAGGTCTTCATCGATGGATTCGGCCAGGTGGAAAGCTCATTTGTACGGTCGGCGGAATCTCAGCTTTAAGTTCCTACGATGCCCAACGCTGGGGGCACTACTGGTCCTTCACTCCTCAGTCCGCCACCGCATTATTTTGTCCAACGATGTGGACCGATATCAAAGTCGTCACGTATGGAAACTATTTTTCGGCCCAATCATTCCTTGCCGGTCTCGCGCTAGAAGACCTCAAACATCCCGAATGGCTTGACGATTTGGACGAGCGTTACCCGGTAGTGATTGGAATTAGCGCCACCCGAATTTAGGAAAGTCATGAATTTTGCCATCGGATCCATTAAATCTGCTCTACAAACATCGCTCGAAGGGGCACGACGTTTCTCAGATAAAACAGCCGCCTATTGGATTCCGCCCACCCTAGTCCTCACCTATCATCGGGTAGGGAACTTAAAGTTCGATCCACATCGAATTAGCGTCCGGCCTGAAAATTTTTCGCGGCATTTAGAGATCCTAAAAAAATTTTCCCTCCTCTCGTCATGGTCCGATTTCGGGAATTTCTCCAAGCCCCGTGTTTTCCTAAGTTTTGACGATGGCTATCGGGATAATTTGACTGTAGCAGCCCCCCTCCTTGAAAAAGCGAAAGCCGAAGCTCTTTTTTTCATCGCTGCTCGCAGCATAGGTAATCCGGGATTCTTTTGGTGGGACGAGCTCGCGCTGCGAATACTCTCTCCTGATGTCGTTCGCTACGAAAGACTCGAGTTAAGCATTCGCGGAAAAACCCACTCGTTCCCGCTTACTACGAACTTTGAGCGCGAAAGCGGCCATAATCGCTTACATCGTCTCCTCAAGCGGCGCTGCTCGGTCGAGCAACGTTCG
>CAZAKW010000118.1:1620-7832 GCA_964485835.1 uncultured Bacteriovoracaceae bacterium | reverse complement strand
TTGGACCTTACGAGCGCGGAAAACCGTAATGCGGTCTTCTTCGGAAAGCTCGTCCATCCCGAGGATGGCGATGATGTCTTGCAGGTCTTTGTAACGTTGAAGAATCTGCTGCACCATTCGAGCGACGTTATAGTGTTCGTCACCGACGATCCGAGGATCGAGTGCCCGCGACGTCGAGGCCAGTGGATCCACGGCCGGATAAATTCCAAGCTCCGCGATCTGGCGGCTTAGGTTCGTCGTGGCATCCAAATGGATGAAGGTCGTTGCGGGAGCCGGATCAGTGTAATCGTCGGCAGGAACGTAAATCGCCTGAATCGACGTAATCGACCCTTTATTGGTCGACGTAATCCGCTCTTGCAGTTCACCCATTTCGGTCGCAAGCGTTGGCTGGTAACCCACGGCGGACGGAATCCGTCCCAGTAGCGCGGAAACTTCCGAGCCGGCTTGCGTGTAGCGGAAAATATTATCCACAAAGAGCAACACGTCTTGGTTCTCTTCATCGCGGAAATATTCCGCGATCGAAAGCGCGGTCAAAGCAACCCGTGCCCGTGCACCTGGCGGCTCGTTCATCTGGCCGTAAACCAACGCCGTTTTGGAGATAACGCCCGACTCGGTCATTTCATGCCAAAGATCGTTTCCTTCACGAGTCCGTTCGCCCACTCCGGCAAAAACGGAATATCCGCCGTGTTGGGTCGCAATATTGTTGATCAGCTCTTGAATCAAAACGGTTTTACCAACGCCGGCGCCGCCGAACAGACCGATTTTACCACCGCGGATGTAAGGAGCGAGGAGGTCGATCACTTTAATGCCGGTATAGAACGGCTGGATCTGGGTCGACTGATCGCGGAATAAAGGAGCTTGGCGGTGGATCGGGTAAAACTTCTTCGCCGCCACGGGGCCTTTTTCGTCTACTGGGGCGCCGATCACGTTGATGATTCGGCCGAGGGTTTCACGGCCCACGGGAACCATAATCTGGTCGCCGGTATTCATTGCCGACTGGCCGCGGGTAAGTCCGTCGGTTGAATCCATCGCGATGGTGCGAACCGTATTTTCGCCGAGGTGCTGGGCGACTTCAAGCACCAGATTCCACTCCCCTCCTTCAACCGAAGGATTGGTTACTTTAACGGCGTGGAAAATATCGGGAAGGTTGCCGTTCGTGAATTCGATATCCACGACAGGTCCGATTACTTGTTTGATCCGGCCCATTTTTGCGTCTTGTGTGGTGGCAGCCATCTGTCTTCTCCTGAGTCAGCTAATCTAAAGTGAAAGGTCTAAAATTAAGAGGCCTGGGACTTCGCCGATTCGCTGCCCGAAATGATTTCGAGAAGCTCTTTGGTGATCCCGGCCTGACGTTGCTTGTTGTATTGAAGCGTGAGCTTTTTGATCATTTCGCCGGCGTTTTTCGTCGCGTTTTCCATCGCCGACATACGCGCTCCGTGCTCGCCCGCCTGGGATTCGAGCATGATGCGGAAAACCTGGATGGCGAAACTTTTCTCCAGAAGCGAAGCGATCACTTCGTCTGGATTCGGCTTCACGATGACCATCCCGTGCTCCGTCGTCGTCCCTTCTGCCGATTGAGGGCGAAGCGGGAGAAAGGGTTCCAGCGTCGGAATCTGTAAAACCGCATTCTTGAACTCGTTATAGACGAATTTGACTTCGTCGTATTCACCGCTAAGAAACGCGTTTCGAAGCTCGTTGGAAACGTCGGTCGCTTTTTTGAAGGTTACGCGGCCGCCGGCCGATTCAAAATAGGTCCCCATCGTGAACCCTTTACGAATCCGGAAAAAATCGTAACCGCGTTTTCCCAAGAAGGACAAAGTAACGCTGGCGTACTTAGGGCCCGATTCCTTTAAGAACCGTGCGGTGGTCTTGATGATGCCCGCATTGAATCCCGCGCAAAGGCCCCGGTCAGACGTGACGACGACGACGAGCAGCCGTTTTCCTTCGGTGGCCTTCTCGCTGCCTTCACGATCTAAAAGAAGTGAATTCAGCGTCACCCCCGGAACTGCAAGCATCTCGGTGACTAACGTTCCGATCTGCTTTGCATAAGGACGATTATTTAAAATCGCGTCTTGCGCCCGACGTAACTTCGCGGCCGAAACCATTTTCATGGCCTTCGTCGTTTGCTGGGTGTTTTTCACACTTCCGATGCGTTTTTTTAGGTCCTTAATACTCGCCATGGCCTACCTGCTTTTTCGATTACGCCGTGAACGTTCCTGCAAACTCTTCAAGAGCCGAAGCAAGACGCGCTTGAAGGTCTCCTTCAATTTTCGCTTTTTGCATCTCTTTCAACACGTCGGGGTGCTTGCGGTGCATAAACTCCAAGAGTTGCTTTTCGTAGGCCTTCAATGAGTTCAGCGGATATTTGTCCGTGAAGCCCTTGGTGCCCGCGTAAACCATCAGTACCTGTTCTTCGATCGCCATTGGCGAGTACTGATCTTGCTTCAACATTTCGACCAAACGGCTGCCACGCGCGAGCTGCTTTTGTGTAGCCGCGTCCAGGTCCGAACCGAACTGGGCGAACGCCGCTTTTTCGCGATATTGGGCAAGGTCAAGACGAAGCGTTCCGGAAACCTGCTTCATCGCCTTAACCTGGGCCGCTCCGCCAACGCGGGAAACGGAGATCCCGACGTTCACCGCCGGGCGAACGCCCGAGTGGAAAAGATCGGTCTCAAGAAAAATCTGCCCGTCGGTGATGGAAATCACGTTCGTCGGAATGTAGGCCGAAACGTCGCCTGCCTGGGTCTCGATGATTGGAAGCGCGGTCAACGAACCGCCTCCTTCCTTATCCGAAAGCTTTGCGGCGCGCTCAAGCAGACGCGAGTGGAGATAGAAAACGTCACCCGGATAGGCTTCGCGGCCCGGAGGGCGGCGGAGAAGAAGCGAGAGCTGACGATACGCTTGGGCCTGCTTCGTCAAATCGTCATAAACGATCAAGGCATGTTTTCCGTTATCGCGAAACCACTCGCCCATCGTTACGCCGGTATAGGCCGACATAAATTGCATCGGAGCTTGCTCCGCGGCCGTGGCCGCCACGATAATCGTGTAATCGAGCGCTCCGTATTGGCGGAGTTTGTCGGCGATTTGAGCGACCGTGGACTGCTTTTGTCCGATGGCGACGTAGATGCAATAAACTCCGCGTCCTTTTTGGTTGATGATCGTATCGAGCGCGACGGCCGTTTTGCCCGTCTGGCGATCGCCGATGATCAATTCGCGCTGACCCCGGCCGATCGGAATCATCGAATCGATCGCCTTGATTCCGGTTTGAAGCGGCTCGGAAACCGACTGGCGCGCGACGATGCCTGGCGCCTTAATCTCAATTTTCCGCATTTCCTTCGAATTGATGTCGCCTTTTCCGTCGATCGGAATCCCAAGCGCATTTACAACCCGCCCACAAAGTCCTTCGCCGACGGGAACCTGAACGATTTTGCCGGTGCGTTTAACCACCGACCCTTCTTTGATGATCGTATCGTTTCCGAGAATCGCGACGCCAACCGCTTCTTCTTCAAGGTTAAGAACCATTCCGAAAACGCCGCTGCCAAAGTCGACCAGCTCGCCGGCCATTGCCTTTTCGAGGCCGTGAATTTTAGCGACGCCGTCACCGACGCTGATTACGGAGCCCGTCTCCGAAATATCGAGCTTCTTATCGAAGTCTTTGAGTTGGGACTTTAGGATCTGGGTAATCTCTTCTGGGCGAATTTGCATATGAACCTCGGTCGGTATTTCAGTCGGACAAATTAATGGGACGTCGTTGGTTTACCGTAAACCAGACGATCTCGAAGGGTATTGAGCTGTGCGCGGAGCGAACCATCGTAAGTAGTGCCGTTCACGGTAACTTTTAAACCGGCGATCAACGTTGAATCGACCGAGGCCTTGAATACGACTTTCTTTCCAAGCTTGCGGGTGAAGGACGTCGCGAGCGCCTCTAGATCGTCTTGCTTGAGGGGGTCGGCAGAAACCACCGCTCCTAGCGTCGCACCCTCACTCTCGAGTCGAACCGCGACGAACGCGTCGGCGATCTCTTCAATCGCGGGACCCCGACCTTTTCTCGCCATCATCGTAAGAAAACGAACCGTCAGGCGGGAGGCTCCCATTTTTTCCGCGATCGCTTCGGCGACCGCCGCTTTTTCGCCAGAGGAAACGACCGGGCTTGTAATCGCGGTCTCTAATTCCGGAGAACTGGAAACCGCGGCCGAAAAATTCGCGAGTTCCGATTCGATCTGATCGAGATCGGCCGGCTTCATCCCCAGTTCGACCGCCGCTTCCAACAGCGCCTTAGCATACGAACGGCTCACGCTCATCGCACATTCTCCACTTGCTTGGAAAAGTCCCGCTTGAGTTGTTCATGAACGTCGCCGGTCATCTTCGTTTTTAGCAGGGCTTCCGTACGCGTGATTACCTGGTTTGCGAGATCCACACGAATTTGATTTTTAAACTCGGACACCATCGACTCGGCGGTACGTTTGGAGTCGATTACAATTTGGTCCGCGGCACGTTTCGCGTCGGTCACGATCCGCACGCGGGTTGATTCTGCGTCGGAGCGAATCGACTGCACCAGCGCAAGCACTTCGGCGTCCATCGAGGCGAGTCGTTGTGAATATTCTTGATACTGTTTCTGCGCGTCGAGAAGCTTCTTTTGGACTCGGTCAAGCTCGTCTTTCAGCGTAGAGTGTCGAGTCGCGGTATAGGCTTTTGTCGGTTTACGAAGAAAATAAAAAAGAATCGCGACAAGAATCGCGAAGTTTATGAATGGATAGACGAGTCCGGACATTGAATTTGCGGCCATCGTTATTGCCTCTTCGTGAGCATGTCCGAAATCTGGAGGGCGAACCCTTCGACATCGGCTTCAAGCGATCGCTTCAGCTGGGTGGTTTGGCTTTGGATCATCTCCAAAGAAGTCTGGGTGATCTTTTTCGCCTCTTCGCGAGCGGCGCCAAGGATCCGATTTTCCTCGGCCTTCACTTCGGCAATTGCTTTTTCGTATTCGCCTCGCGCGCGCGTGCGCTCTTCCGCCATGCGGGCACGAAACTCTTCAAGCTTGGCCGTCGCCTGCTTGACTAGCTCTTCCGCTCGTTCTCGGTCGGCGACCGTCTTCTCATGCCGAGATTCGATCAGCCGTTGAAATGGCTTAAAGAACACATTGGGAATGATGAAAAAGATCACCGTAAAAACGGCGAACTGGATAAAAAATGTCTGGTCCAAGCCGAGCTGCGCAAGAATGGCGGCCACAAAAGTCTCCGGAAATACGCTGAGTTGGAATCGAGAGATCGGTTAACATGCAGAATTCTGCACGGTCAATAGAATCCCAAGTAAATCCTAGGCGTTTGGAAGATTTGCTCCGCAGCGGCTCCACAATGCCCAGAGACTCCACTCAACCGGGTGCCTCAGTCAAAGGAGCGGCTTTGACAAGGCGGGACTGGGGGCGGTCGCGGAGTTAATCATCTTGCTCGAGCCCTCAAAAATCACCCCTTCGTCCACTTGGAGGCTTGGGGTCACGATGCTACCGCGAAATACGGCCGGAGAATGGATTTCGACTCGGTGGCGAGCTTTAATATTCGCGTGAACCTCTCCGCTGATAATGACGATGCCTGCGTCGATTTCTCCGGAAACCTTAGCCCCTTCGCCAATAATCAACGTGTCGGGCGTAAAGATTTGCCCTTTGAATCCGCCCCCGATCCTCAGGGTGCCCTGGAAAGTTAGCTTGCCGTCGAATTCGGAGCCTGCATCGAGGACGCCGGTGACCGCAGACAGTGTGGCCGGCGTCGTGAGGGAATTTTTCTTAGAAAGCATTCCTATTTAGTCTGCATGAGGGTGATGAGGCGTTCAAGCTCCTCGCGCGAGGAATAATGAAGGACGACTTTACCGCGGCGCTCGCTTCCCTTGACCTCCGTTTTCACCCCGACGGAACGGGTGATCTCAAGCGAAAGATTTTTAAGACGGTTTTGAATTGGCGTAAGGGGTGCGGCTTGAGCCACGGCTTCGTTCCCCGTGGAACGCTCGGCCTTCTGCATCGCCTGAACAAGGGCTTCGGTGGCGCGAACCGAAAGTTTTTCGTCAATAATCTGCTTCCGGGCTAAGAGTCGCTGATCTTGATCTTCAAGCGAAAGCAGCGCCTTTCCATGCCCAAAAGAAAGAACTCCTTTTTTGAGATCGTCAATGACGGCTTCCGGAAGACGAAGCAAGCGAACGAAATTCGCGACGGTGGAGCGCTC
>CAZAKW010000118.1:0-1610 GCA_964485835.1 uncultured Bacteriovoracaceae bacterium | reverse complement strand
CTCTTTTCCGACCCGCTCGGACGTCTCGTCTTGGGTGAGATTGAAATCTTGCATGAGCTGGAGGTAGGCCAACGCTTCGTCGATGCAATTGAGATTCGAGCGCTGAATGTTCTCAACTAATGCAATTTCAAGCGCCTCCTTGTCCGTTGATTTACGAATCACGATGGGAACCTGCTTGAGACCCGCAATTTTGGCGGCTCGCAAACGTCGCTCCCCCGCGATAAGTTGGTAGCCGTACGTGCCTTTCCGAACCACCAAGGGCTGGATAATGCCGTTAGCGACGATGGATTGGGCGAGCTCCGCCAATTCGGAGTCCACAAAATCACGCCGCGGCTGATATGGATTCGCAACGATGTCTTCCAGGTTTGCGAAGGTGAGTCCCGGTATCCGACTCGCGTTGCTAATCCCTGGAATTTCATTTGAAGAAACGGAAACGGCAGGGCCTGCTGCCACCGCTCCCGCGCCCATGACCGAAGGCTGGCCCGAGGTCGAGGGTTGGGAAACGGGCAAAAGCGACGCAAGTCCCTTTCCGAGCACAGGGCGGGGTTGGCTTTTTTGGGTCATGACGGCATCTCCGTGAGGGTTTTCCATGCGTAGTTCTCTAAAGGTTAACGGTGGGCCTGGTCAGCGTCGGACCGACCGCCGGTAAAAGGGGGCGGGGTTGCCGCCTTGGGCAGCCCGGGTTGGACCGGCATTTCCGATGCACGGGTTGCCAAATTTAAACCCTCTTCGTTCATTTGATTGCGGGTAAGAAATTCGTTCGCCAGGCTCAAATAAGCACTGCAGCCTTTAGAATTTACGTCGTAGAGGACGATGGGTTTCCCAAAACTCGAACACTCTGCAAGACGAACATTTCTTGGAATCACCGCGTCATAAACTTGGTCGCCAAAATGCTTACGGACTTCGTCCATGACTTGATTAGAAAGATTTGTCTTGCTGTCAAACATCGTCAGAAGAATGCCTTCTTCTTGTAGGTTTGGATTCGTGCTCTGGCGGATAAGACCAACGGTCTGAATGAGCTGCGTTAGCCCTTCAAGCGCAAAATATTCACATTGCAATGGCACTAAGTAACTATCGGCAGCCGTTAGGGCATTTACGGTGAGAAGTCCCAATGAGGGCGGACAGTCAATTAGGATATAGTCGTACTCTGACTTAATCTCTGAAATCGCGGTCCTTAATTTAGACTCGCGGGCAAAGGCCGTAACCAACTCGATTTCCGCTCCCGTGAGGTCGGAGTTTGCTGGTGAAACGAATAGGCCGTCTACTTCCGTCGGAACAATTGTTTCGGAGAGCTTCGCCTCGCCAATAAGCGCGTGATAAATAGAAGGCCCTTTTGCAATCTGGGTTCGTTCAATTCCCAAAGCAGACGAGGCATTCCCTTGCGGGTCAAAATCGAGGACTAGAATCCGCCGCTTTGCTAAGGCGAGAGACGCGGCAAGGTTCACTGTGGTGGTTGTCTTACCGACTCCTCCCTTCTGGTTGATGAGAGCGACGATTTTTCCCCTGCGGGAAGGTTTAAACGTGGTTTCCATAATTTTTGCCCTAAAAATTCTCTCCCCTTCCATCGTTAGCACACTTACCGTTTAGCATGGGTTTTATGCCCCCCTGGG
>CAZAKW010000117.1:0-7892 GCA_964485835.1 uncultured Bacteriovoracaceae bacterium | reverse complement strand
CAAGCTCCAATCTCAGGAGGTTTGCAAATCATAGATCGGACTTAATGCCGTGCGAGATCCAGAAGTTCGCCCGCGTTTTCCAAGGACTTTTTCGTCAGTACCGGCCCGCCCAGCATCCGTGCAATTTCTTCCTTACGATCCTTTTTAGACAGTTCGAGGACCTGGGTTTCGGTGCGTTTTTTGTTCTCGGACTTCTGGACCGAAAGGTGGTGGTCGGCGAAGGCGGCGACCTGGGGAACGTGGGTGATGCAGATCACCTGATTATGCTGGGCCACGGACTTCAGTTTCTTTCCGACCTCAAACGCCGTTTGCCCGCCGATCCCGGCGTCGATTTCGTCAAAGAGGTAGACTCCGATCCCTCCGCGGTCCGCGATCACCCGACGGATCGAAAGCATCAGGCGCGAAAGCTCGCCACCCGAGGCGATTTTACCGAGCGGACGCGACGCTTCGCCTTTATTGGTTTGCACCACGTATTGGACGGTATTACCGGCAAGGCGGGGACCATAGGCCGAAACGTCCTTTGAAAACGCGAGGTCGACCGAGAATTTCGCATCGCTCATACGAAGGTCCTTCAACTCCTCGGTCACCGATTTCGAAAGCAGTTTGGCGACTTTCATCCGTTTTTCGGAAAGTGCTTCCGCGACTTGAAAGAGGTTCTTTTCTTGCTTCCGGATTTCGGTTTCAAGAGCTTTGGCGCGAGTCTCGGAGTTTTCGACAGCGGTGAGCTCCGCTTCGAGGGTCGTTAAGACATCGATCATCTCGCCGGTGGTCGCGCCGTATTTTCGGCGGAGCTCGGCCAGACGCGATAAGCGCGTCTGCACGGACTCGAGTCGTTCCGGATCAAGATCGATGGCGCCGAGGTAACGATTCACTTCAAGCGAGGCGTCTTCCGCTTCTAGCAACGCACGCTCGATGGCCGCACGAATTGGCGCGGCATTTTCGTCGATCTGCCCGAGGCCCCTGGCGCGGGCGATCGCCCCGCGAAGCGAAGCGAGAGCGCCGGATTCGTCTTCAAGGGCCTGGCGAATCGCTTCGCCGTGCTTGAGGCGGGTTTCGGAGGATTGGAGGAGGTTGCGCTCCGATTGGAGACGCTCGTCCTCGTCGGGCGCAAGTTCGGCCGCTTTCAATTCTTCGATCTGGAACCGCAGAAAATCCGCCCGACGGGTGCGTTCGGCTTCGTTTCCGGAAAGGGACGAGAGTTCCTCGCGGGTGCGGCGATAGATCTCGAAGTTTTTCGTGAATCCGTCCGTTTCCTTGACGAGGCCACCGAAACGGTCGAGCAGTTCGATCTGGGTACCCGATTTCAAAAGCGACTGGTGCTCGTGCTGTCCGCAGAGATCGACCAGGTTCTCGCAAACCATCTGGAGGTTCGCGAGCGTCGCGAGGCTTCCGTTAATGTAAATTCGGTGTTTTCCCGCTCGGGAGACGATCCGTTTGATCAGAAGTGTTTGGTCGATCGGCGTGAATCCAGCTTCGGCGAGTCGTTCGTCAATCCACAGGATTTCTTTGGTGGAGAACACGCCTTCGATCACGGCCTCGGAGGCGCCTTGACGAATCAGGTCGGCGGTAGCACGCGAGCCCAGAATCAACGAAATTGCCTCGATCACGATCGACTTTCCGGCGCCCGTCTCGCCGGAGAGGATATTGAGGCCGGGTTCGAAAGGGATTTCGACGGAGTCGATGATGGCTAGGTTTTGGATCTTGAGGGTTTCAAGCATGGGGTACTCCGGAGAAGCGCGGGCGTCTGATTCACTGGGCGGTGGCTAAAACACCACGGTTTCTTTTGCGTGGCTAAAACACCACGACTTTCTTACGCGTAGCTATAGCGCTACGACATCCTTATTTCCAAAACTGAGCTTTTCGCGCAGCACGCTGAAGTAATCGCGGTCGGGGCTTGCGATCAATTTCAACGAATGCTTGGCGAAACGCCGAACCGTCACGGTGTCTTCTTCTTTCATCTCGAATACGTCTTGTCCATCGAGTGTCAGCACGACTTGGCCGGGACGATGGTTCAAGCAGAGTTCGATTTCGTTCCGATCCGATACGACGATCGGACGCTGGGTTAAACTATGGGGGCAAATCGGCGATAGGATAATCGCACCTAGAGTCGGTTCAAGAATCGGGCCGCCGGCCGCGAGCGAATAAGCGGTCGATCCGGTTGGAGTCGAAAGAATCAAACCATCGGCGCGCACCGTATTCACGACTTTGCCGTTTAAATGGATTCGAATCCCGATAATACGGGCGATCGCCCCTTTGGAAATCACAACATCGTTCACGACCGGGCCTTGAAACAGCACTTTCTTCCCGCGTCGGAACGTCACTTCGAGAAGCGCTCGTTCCTGGATATTGGCCCGCTTGCCATCCAAAATCCGATCTAGCGTCGCCTTCGCGTGCCGGTGGTTGATCTCCGTAAGAAAACCGAGGGTGCCCATGTTTACGCCTAAAATCGGCACCGAGTGGGACCGCATCAGCCGCGCGATCGAAAGGAGGGTGCCGTCGCCGCCCAGCACGACGATTAAATCGGTCACCGCGGGCATCTTCTCTTTCGCCACAATCTTAAACCGAGGGGTTTTACCCTTCCCACCACAAACGCGCTTTAATTCGGTCGCATTGGGTTGACTCTCCGTGCCGAAAACGACCGAAAAGCCGCGCTGCAAAAGGTCGGCGGCCATCTCCAGCGCAAGGGAGCGCGCGCCCGGGTGGTGATGCTTCACGACAAAGCCGACAGATTTCACTTTCATGCGCAGTTCGATCTCACTGACGCGATCTTATGATAGGTGGGAACTATAGGGAAGGGAGCAAAATACCTTCCGAAACGCCCCGGCGCCGACCCTGCGCGCTGTTTGAACCGACGCCATGACCGATGGATTTTTTCCCGACCTTTTTTCCGATGCTGACGACCGTGAACGAGCGGTTCGCACCGGTCCACTCGCCCATCGGATGCGGCCAGAGTCGCTGGATGATTTCGTCGGTCAGGAAAAAATTTTAGGTCCGGGCAAGCCGCTGCGCCAGTGGATCGAATCCGACCGGGTGCCATCGCTCGTTCTCTGGGGGCCGCCGGGCTGCGGAAAGACGACGCTCGCGAAAATCATCGCCCAAAAAACGAAGGCCCGGTTCGAGACGCTTTCGGCCGTGCAGTCGGGCGTCAAGGATATCAAAGAAGCCGTCGAGCGCGCCAAAAACGCCGCCCGGATGAATCGTGCGAAATCGATCCTCTTCGTGGACGAGATCCACCGTTTCAATAAATCCCAACAAGACGCCCTCCTTCCCCACGTCGAAGACGGTACCGTTACGTTAATCGGCGCGACGACGGAAAATCCCTCATTCGAACTGAACCGAGCGCTCCTTTCGCGAGCCCGAGTCATGCGGCTTGAAAATCTTTCCGCCGCGGCGATCGAACAGATTCTACGCCGCGCTTTAGCCGATCCGGAGCGGGGCTTAGGCGGCGTGCTTAAACTCTCCGACGAAGCGATCGGGTGGCTCGCGCACACCAACGAGGGGGACGGGCGCCGAGCGCTAACCGCGTTGGAATCCGTGGCCCTTATCGCTTCGGGTGCGGAAACCGCGCTCGGGATTGAAGAAACCAAAGCGGCGCTCGAGAGCGCGCTCGAACGACAGCCGATTCCGTACGACAAATCGGGCGAAGAGCACTATTCGGTCGTATCGGCATTCATCAAATCGATTCGGGACAGCGATCCACACGCGGGGCTCTATTATCTGGCGCGCATGCTCGAGGGCGGTGAAGACCCGATTTTCATCGCGCGAAGGTTGGTGATTTTAGCATCGGAAGACGTTGGAAACGCGGATCCGCGCGGATTGCAAATCGCCCTAAATGCGAAAGAAGCGCTCGAGTTTATCGGGATGCCCGAAGGGCGGATTAATCTCGCTCAAGCCGTGACCTATCTTGCGCTGGCGCCGAAGTCCAACGCCGCTTACGTCGGAATCGACGAAGCGATCGCCGAGGTTCGCGCGTCGGGAGCGCTACCCGTACCGATGCATCTGCGAAACGCGCCCACGTCGTATATGAAGTCCGAAGGCTACGGGGAGGGTTATCAATATGCGCATGGTGCCGCCGGGCAACGGGTTAAACAAACCCACCTTCCCGAGGGATTGATCGGGACGAAATACTATCGTCCCAAAGAAGTCGGGCTTGAGATCCAACTCAAAGAGAAACTCGACCGCATCAATCCTGATTTCGAGGCACCGTCGCCGAATCCGTAACTATTTAAGACCACCGACCGTAATTTCAAGATGGAGAAAGAGATGAGCAAAGAGATCTATTCACTGGAAGTCAAAGGGATCGACGGAAAGCCGACCACGCTTGCGGAGCACGAAGGGAAGGCGATGCTGATCGTGAACGTCGCGAGCAAATGCGGTTTCACTCCCCAGTACAAGGGGCTTGAAGAACTTTATCGGAAATACCGAGATCAAGGCTTCGCGGTCTTGGGTTTCCCCTGCAATCAGTTCGGCGCCCAGGAGCCAGGGGACGAGGCAGAGATCAAGAATTTTTGTTCGCTCACTTACGACGTCACCTTTCCGATGTATGGAAAAGTAAATGTGAACGGCGATCAGGCGGCTCCGCTATTCCAGCATCTCAAAAAAGAGAAAAAAGGAATTCTTTGGAGTGAGGGAATCAAATGGAATTTTACGAAGTTTTTAGTCGGTAAAGACGGGACGGTGCTCAAACGATTCGCGCCAACGGAGAAACCCGAAGACATCGCTCCTCACGTCGAGGAGGCGATTCGCGCATGAAAAGATTCGCTGCTGCGGTTTTTCCATTTTTCGCATTGGCGACCCTCTCTTTCGCGGTCGCGGCCGATTCGGGGGACGGCGCGATCAAGATCTTGTTCCTCGGCGACTCGTTGACGGAAGGATACGGCATTTCCAAAGAGAAGGCGTACCCAAAGCTCGTAATCGAACAGTTGAATAACCGCTTCGTCGTTCGTCGGATGGCCAAGCGGGTCGACGGGCTTTACGCCGGCGTGAGCGGCGCGACTTCCGCCAGCGCGGTTTCGCGTCTCCGATGGTTTTTGAAAGCCAAACCGAAGGTTTTGTTCCTGGCGATGGGGGGGAACGACGGGTTACGCGGTTTGCCGCCCGCCGAAATGGAAAAAAATTTGGATTCCACCATCCAGCTCGCTAAGGACAACGGGATGGAAGTGGTGCTGGCCGGGATGAAAATTCCGCCGAACTACGGGAAGAAGAATATGGCCGCTTACGAGGCGGTTTTCCCGCGCTTGGCAAAGAAGCACGCAATCCCGTTGGTCCCGTTTCTCTTGGAAGGCGTTGGAGGAGAAAAGGATTTCAATATCGAAGATGGCATCCATCCCAACGAAAAGGGGCATCAGAAGATCGCTGATACCGTCGCGCCGTATCTGGAAAAGGCGTTATGAACGCCGAGCTTTCCACGCTCGCGGTGACCGCGCTCCGTAAATCTTTTCGTCAGGGCGAGACGGAAATCGAGGTGATTCGCGAGTTGGACCTGTCGGTGGTAAGCGGAGAGACGCTGGCCATTTTGGGAAAAAGTGGAAGCGGGAAGTCCACTTTACTCTCCTTGTTAGCGGGGTTGGACGCGCCGGATTCGGGGCAAGTGCGGATCGAAGGCCGCGATTTAGGCTCCCTCTCGGAGGCCGAACTTCTCAAGATTAGAAATGAACGGATCGGAATCGTCTTCCAGCAGTTTCATCTGTTCCCCGAATTGACCGCCCTGGAAAATGCGGCGATTCCACTCGAACTTCGCGGTGATCGGCAGGCGGCGGCCAAGGCGAAAGCGGCATTGGAGTCGGTGGGCCTTGGTCATCGCTTGAATCACACTCCGGATCGCCTCTCGGGTGGAGAAAAGCAACGCGTCGCGATCGCGCGCGCGTTCGTCGGTGAACCGGCGATTCTTCTCGCGGACGAGCCAAGCGGAAACCTAGATTCCGAAACGGGCGAAGAGGTGATGGAGCTTCTCTTTCGTCGCGTGAGAGAGCGTGGGATGACCCTGGTCTTGGTCACGCACGACGAGAGTCTTGCCGCTCGTTGCGGGCGCCGCGTCGTCCTCCAGGCCGGTCGGATCATTTCGGAAATTCGCGGATGATCACGTTAAAGCGGGTCGTTCGGAGTCTGCGTAGACGGCCTCGTTACGCGTTCGGATTTTTGGCCGCGGGTATCTTGGGTCTTTCCGGAAATCTCTATCTTTCGGCGCTCGACGGTTCGATTCGCTCGAGCTTGTCCTCCCGCTCCCGCGAACTTTTGACGGCCGATTTATCGATTGGCGTACGTCGGTTGACCACCGAGGAGGATCGTAAGCGAATCGACGCGTTTTTGGGTCCGATCGCCGCCAGCCGCACCCGTTCGCTTGACCTGTTTTCGATGGTCGCGACCGAATCCAGTTCACGCTTAGTCGAACTCGTCGCCATCGAGAAAAATTATCCGTTGATCGGGCGCATCGGACTGGCCGGGGGCGGAGAGATCGACGGCTCCCATCCTAAATCTTCCTTGGGCCGGGGAAAGGTCTGGGTGGACCCCGACGTCCGGGACTCTTTAGGTTTGCCCGTCGGAGCGACGGTGAAGATCGGAGACCGTCACTTCCAAGTTTCCGACGTGATCGTATCCGATACCGCAAGCACGTGGCGTGGATTCGCGCTCGCTCCGCGAATCGTGATTTCCGTCGAGGACCTTTGGACGACCGGACTGATTCGAAAAGGAAGCACGCTTTGGGACCGAACCTACGTCCGCCTCCTTCCGGGGCTGGATTCTCGGGCGCAAGCGATCCGGTGGAACGAAACGTCTGCCGACTCTGCGATTCGCGCCAAGCCCCACGAGGAAGCCAGCGAGCAGGTCGCGAAACTCACCTCGCGATTGAATGATTACCTGGGGCTGGTCGGCCTCACGACGCTCTTTTTGGCGATCGTCGGCATTTCTTTTCTTTTTCAGACTGAACTGCGGAAGCGCCTAAGGATGATCGGAACGCTGCGTGCCCTAGGGGATTCCAATGCGCGGATTTCTCGCGAGATCGCGCTTGAGGCGACTCTTCTGGGTACGCTCG
This sequence comes from uncultured Bacteriovoracaceae bacterium, assembly GCA_964485835.1. Taxonomy (GTDB): domain Bacteria; phylum Bdellovibrionota; class UBA1018; order UBA1018; family UBA1018; genus JACMQW01. The sequence goes on along the minus strand of CAZAKW010000117.1, from coordinate 862 downwards.
CAGGAGGGATCTCGCTCGCGGTGGTGGCGGCTACGCTGCCATGGGCCGCGTCCGTTGTCGCAAACCTCGCGGGAGCGAGAATCGAACCCCGCATCTCGCTTTTCTCCGCGGTTTTTACCGTCGCGCTGGGGGCGTTAATCGGCGGGCTGATCGCCCAACCTTTCGCGGTTCGAGTCGCACGTTTACGGCCCGGCAGTCTTTTTCAAGACGAGGCGAACCTCGAGATCCCGACGCGAGCGGGAGACGGGCTTTATTTTTTACCGTTAGTCAGCCTCTTCTACGCGCTTTCCGTGTACTTCTCCCACTCCTGGAAGATCGGTTCTCTTTTCTTCGGTCTGTCTTTTTTCGCGGTACTCGGATTGTTTGGAATCGGAAAGTGGCTTCTTGTGCGGCTTGGGAAAATTCCCACCCGAAATCTCCCGCTTCGGCTCGCGCTTCGTTCGCTCGCGCGGAATCCCTGGAGCAGCGTCTCCGGCTTCGTCGCCATTGGACTCGGAGCGCTTCTTTTGAGTTTAATCCCCGCTCTCCAGACCATCGTCGAATCCGAAATCCAACGTCCCGAAGGAAGCCGTGTTCCCTCCCTTTTTCTTTTTGATATTCAGGAAGACCAAATCGCGGGCGTCGAGGCGGCCGTGGGGGCGCTAGGAGCGAAGTTGGAGTTTCGATCGCCGATGATCCGGGCCCGACTCGAATCAATTCGCGGAGAACCGGTGACTCGGGCGCTTGAGTTCGGCGAGCGCTCGACTCGCGAACAGGAGGAAGAAGAACGAAGCCGGAATCGAGGGTTCAATCTTAGCTACCGTGCGACGCTTTCGGATTCCGAAACGATCGTGGAGGGAAGAACGTTTCGTGCTCCTCACGA
>CAZAKW010000116.1:1917-7892 GCA_964485835.1 uncultured Bacteriovoracaceae bacterium | reverse complement strand
CGCCTGGGCAAGTGAAAAGCCGAGCCAATTCGTCGCCGCCGCTTGGCCGGGTATCGCGCTCACCCAAGGCCAGGTGGTTGCGCCCGAAACCCAGTCCGGCTGGAATGGAACACTTCCCCCGCCCCATCGCCCGGTCAACAGGGGTCCAAAGCCGGAAATGATTATCAGGGCGAGCAATCCATACTTTAAAGCCGGATAGGGGTACGGCGCGCCCGTACTTCCCGCGAAAACAAGTCTCGCTCCAACCATGCAAAACAAAAGGCTTACGATAAATACGGAAGCGCCCCAAACCGCGTCGGATTCAATACTCGAATAGAGAAAGGTCACGCCCGTGGAAGTCGACCACCCAGCAAGGCCGAAGAGGCCGGCGAGAAAAAATCCGGCCAGCGCCTTATCCACTGCACGTCCTCGATGCTCAAGACTCATCCAAAGACCGGCGAACGCGAGTACCGCGCCGATTAAATAGACCCGAGACTCGTAAGCCGAAAGACTCGGCAAGACCGAAAGCAAGTATGCGGGGATGCTTGCGAGCCAGAGGCGAACCGCGCTCCTCCTCTGGTCTTGAAACACGATCGCTACGGAAGAAAGAAAAAGCGAGCAAAGCGCCGCGATCGAGATCGCGAGCGTCCAGGGCGACTCTCCGCTACTACCCAGCAAACGGTACGCGACGAGGACGGCGGACCAGGAAAGCGCCGTTTCAGAAATGAAAGAGTCCTCTTCTGCGGATCCCTCCGCCGACGGGTCGGTGGCGTGAGAGCTAAAAAACGGCGACGCCAATAGAACTAAGCCCGCAAGCAAAAGGCCCGCCCCCAAGCCCGCGGCGGAAGTGATCGAGATTCCGCGCCAATCCGCAACCATGCCAAAATCGAGCCCGATTCCTCCGACGGCTAGGCCAACGCCGCCGCATAATATCGCCGCAAGCGCGTACCAACTCCGCTTGGTCGTCGCGGTCCACCGCAGGTCCTCTTCCGCGGATCCGTCTTCTCGGGGAAGAATCGGCAAGAATCGTGCAAAAAGCTGCAACCCCATGCCGAGGCACGCCATCCAAAGCGTGCTCGCCGTCGCGACGACGGCGAGCGCCGACCAGGAAAGCGCCATCGCTGCACTGATACGGACCGCGGGACGATTCTTCACTCCGATTAGGGTGATGACCAAACCAAAGAAAAACGTGACGGCAAAACTCACCGGATCAAATTGAATTCCGATTCGCAGCGCTTCGCCCAATCGTTTATCAAAGATCCAGTGGACGATCGGGCGTTCGATCACCTCAAACCCTTGAGTGAGAAGAAGTACCGCGACGACGAGCCCGGGCGCGAGGAGGAGTGCGGGTAAAAACTTTCTCGCCCGCTCAAGCGGCCTGGGCACCGTCGCTACGCAAACGCAGAGAAACGCGATCAAAACGACCGCCCCGCCCCACCAAGCAAGGAGGTCGGACTGAGAAACGAAAAAACCCGCGCCGTTGATCGAGTTAATGGCGGATCTCCTTATGATCGTCCCACTTAACGGAACGCTTTGCATAGTAATGACGAAGGCCCAAAACCAAGAGTGACGAAAAGACCATCACACCCGTGGATCCAAAAAACCAAAGGAGGATCGCGCCTTCCGCAGGCGCATCGGTTTGAAAAATGGCCAACGCCGCGAAAGCGAGCACGCCTTGCCACAAGATCATCGCGGAAATGGTTCCGCCGAGCGCGGTTTTACGCATGCTGAAGCCGAGCCACCCCACTAAGATCAGTGGGATCGCCATCGCTGGATGGACGAGAAAATCGTTCATGCCGACTTCTCCTTTTTTGCTTCTTTCCATCCAGGGCGGCCAATGGTCGACCAGGCGACGATTGCCAGAAAGATTGAGAAACCGACCGCCAATGAAAGACCGGGAAACCGCTCGATCAATTGGGCCGCAAATGCCCGCAGCGATAGTTCGTTCTCGTTCAGCCGCGCCGGATCCATATCGGAAATAGCGAAACCCAGAATGCCTCCGAGGGTCGTCGTCGCGCCTAAACCGTAAATCCAATCCGCCCGCTTTCGCTCACATTCGGCACGTTGATTTTCGCCCGTCCCAAACAATGCCGAATAAAGCTGGAGTACACTCGCCGTCGCCAACGTGAAGAGCGCGTTCCAAATGGCGAGCAGCTCAAATCCGACGAGGAGAAAAAAAGCAGATTGAAGAAACCCCACCCCCAGCCAACCGTACGTCATCCGAAGCGGACGGCGCGTGAGAACCGTGAATAAACCCAAGGCCGTCGCGAGAGACAGGATGACAACGACGCCCACGACCCTCATCGGAAGTCTCCCCGGCGCGGCGCTTCGCCTCGCCCGAAGGACTCGACCATTTCTTTACGATCGGTCCTCGCATATTCATAACGCTTCGAATGGGTCAATGAATTCGTTGGGCAGACCTCGACACAAAGTCCGCAGCTAATGCAGCGCGAGTGATCAACGTCGAAAATTGCCACCCATTCTTTTTGCGTTTCTTCCGAGCGTTCACTTTCAACCAAAATGCAATCCACGGGACAAACCTTCGCGCAGTCTTGGCATCCGATGCATTGTTGAATGTCGTTTTGGATCAGCCCTTTCGTTCGTGGGGGAAGATCGTCGGTCGTCCGGGAGGAAACGGGATCCGGATATTGCTCCGTGACTTCCTTACGAAGCGTATTGGGGTTCGCGTTGAATAGATAAGGGAGCGCGGCCGAAAGCGCCTGGATCAACGACCGAATGCCGTCAAAAAGAATCGCGAATGCGCGTACGATCGTGCCGAAAATACTGGTGTGCATTAGCCGGCGCCCCCGATCAAAAAGAAGGTCCAAAAAACTTCCCCCACGAGGCATAGCGTGGCCACGGGTGTGAGCACCCTCCAACAAAACTCCGTCATCTGGTCTTGGCGCAACTGAGGAAGGGCCTTAGCCACGACCCGGAGTAAAAGATAGATCACGCTCGCCTTGGCGACGGCGACGGCAAGTTGGTAGCCCCCGCTTAAAAAAGTAACGTCCACAGGTTCGCGCACGGATTGTCCCCCGACGAAAAGGGCGCAAGCGAGAATACACCAGACAAAGAGGGTATAGAATTGGTTCAGCGAAAACATCCCGAGCGTACCGCCGGACTGACGTCGAAAACCCCGGTCCAACGAATGAAAGGGGGGGAGCTGAAGGGCGACCAGGCCCGAAAGCAAGAATACGAAGAATCCGATAAAACCAAACGGGCTTGATATTAGAAGCCAACTCGCCGGGCTCTCCGACTGGGAGGACAGGATCACGCTCCATTTCGCACTTCCGGCCCGCGCCACCGCGACGGAGGCGGCGATCAACGCCGGCACCCATGCGGAAATCCAAAGAAATACCTGCCGATGGGTTAATATTTCGTCTTCCAGATTGAGCGCGCCTTCGTTCGCGAAAAGCGACAGCACGAATACGGCCCCAAGGGACACGAACGGCAAGTAGACCCCCAGTTCGCTATCCACGAAAATCAAAGCCGTCCCCAGGGGAAGGACCGCGAAAGTTGAATAAAGCGCCGCGCTCTGTAAAAAAATCCATCGCCGCTCGTGCGGTTCGCCTCCTGATTTCGATGCGAGCTTGATCATATCCGCCGCGACTTGCAGAACCCCTCGTCCCGGAGTTCGATTCGGACCAACCCGCGCCTGAAGATCCGCGCTAAGTTTTCGTTCGGTGAAACCAAGAACAAAGTAGAGAGGAAAAAGCACGACTAAAAAAAACAACAAGAAAGAAGCCGGAAGAACGAGAAAAAGGCTTGTATCAAACGACATCCCCATCAAGGCCTTCCAACCTTGGGCCGGGCCTACGCTTTGGAACGAAAGCTCGTTCATCGATCGACCTCCGGAATGGAAAGGTCCAGCGTCGCCAGGATAACGGATACGTCTTGAAGGGTGACTCCCTTTAAAATCTCCGGAACAATTTCGATCGCAGCCAAGCTCGGAGTCCTCCATTGGATGCGTACCGGATGGCGCCCTCCATCGGACACCACGTGACAGGCGAGCAGCCCCCGTGGAGACTCGACCCGAGAACACGCTTCCCCGGGCGGAACGGAAAAATCCGGACCGCTGCGAAACGCCAGAAAATCGCCGGGCGGAATCGCGTCGACCGCGTGGGCGAGCAAAAGAAGACTCTCGCGCGTTTCATCAAGTCGGATCATGACCCGGTCAAACCCGTCGCCGATCGTTCCTCTTGCCCCGCACCGATGGGCACGCGAAAATCGAACTGATCGTATCCGCTGTAGGGGTTGGACTTACGGACGTCGAATCTCGAACCGCTCGCCCGCGCGGTAGGGCCTGTGACTCCCTTGATTTGCAGGAGGTCCATCCCCAACACTCCCTGCCACGCAAGCCGGTCGACGAAGGCCCGGTTTTCAATCATCAGCGCATGATACTCCCGCAGCCGAATTTCGATTAATCTCGTCGTTTCGTGCACGCGCTCGATGAATCCTTCGGTGATGTCGGCCGAAACCCCGCCGAATCGCAAAAAATTGGGATTAAACCGCCGACCGGTCATCAGCTCGAGCAGGTCTAAAACCAGTTCGCGCTCCCTCAAAATATAATGGGAAACCGTTTCGAATCCGCACGCGAGCGCGAGGCGCGCGAGAAAACCCAGGTGCGATGCGACCCGACCCAGTTCGGCGAGAACGACGCGGATGACTTGGGCGCGCCTCGGCACCTGGATATTACAAATTTCCTCGACGGCGATCGAGAAAGCCAGTTCCGCGGAAAGCGCTGTTTCCGAATCCACTCGGTCCACCGCGACCATCGCGGTGTACCAGCTCCGAAGTTCCGAGGTTTTTTCGAGACCCTTATGCAAAAAGCCGGTCTCGACTTTCGCTCTCCGGATCAAATCTCCTTCTGCGTCGAGCTCTAGGCGGAAAATCCCCGGCAGCGCCGGGTCGCTAGGGCCCCAAATCAATCGGGAGACGGAGGTGTGAAGTTTTTCCTGCGAAAAGATCACGGCTCCACCTCGTGATTCCAAGTATAGGACTTGCGCAGCGGAAAGCCGTCATACGTGCCGAAATTTTTGCGCACGGAAGAGGCGGGCGGACCATCAAGAAAACGGATGCCAAAAAGCGAAGACAGCTCGGACTCAAACGCCTCGGCTTGCGGCCAAATCCTCACCATGGAAGGAAACTCGATCCACTCTTTCGCCGCAGGCGAAAGTAAGCGCGTGCGTAAGACGATCTTTACATCGCGGGTATAAGACCTCAGAAAAAAAGAAAACTGGAGTTGGTCTTTTAATTCCGCAACCGAAAACATCTCCAGGAAATCGAGTCGAAACGACTCTTCCATGCGCAACCACGCCGCCACGTCTAAAAGGATTTTCGCGCTGACTTCCGCGACGACCTCGTCGGATCGACCAAAGGAGTGGGTCGTTACTCCGGTTGAAAATGCGGCTTCAAGTTTTTTAAGCAGGGCTCGCATCCGCGCCCCTTCCTTGATCTTTTCCACGGCGGATTTTTTCTTGTAAACGAATCAACCCGTTCATGATCGCTTCGGGTCGCGGCGGGCAGCCGGGTACGTATACGTCCACGGGAATCACCTGGTCGAGTGGGCGAACGGAGGCGTAACTCACCCGTTTGTCAAACGGTCCACCGGAGTTCGCGCAGGCGCCGACGGACATGACGTATTTAGGCGAAGGCATCCGCTCGTAAATTTCACGTACGACTTCGGCGAGCCGCTCGGTCATCGCCGCCGTGACGATCAGAAGATCCGCTTGTTCGGGCTTTGCTTGTGGCAAGCAGCCGAAACGCTCAAGATCGTATCGACAGCCCTGAGCCGAAAGAACTTCGTCCGCACAACACGCTCCGGCAAGCGGGTAGTACCAAAGAGAGGAAGATCTCGCCCAATCCACGAGCTGGCCGACGGTCGTCGGTACGAATTGACTCATCCGCTCCCCCGATCGTCTCGGGAGCGGGTCGCGCTCCAAGAAAGATCTCCTTTACGAAGACAATAAAAGAGCGCGATCAAAAGCGGAAACGCC
>CAZAKW010000116.1:0-1907 GCA_964485835.1 uncultured Bacteriovoracaceae bacterium | reverse complement strand
CCGTCGCGGCAATTAGGATCGCCGCTTTCCAACCCTCCGTGCCTCGAACGGCGCCCAAAAGAGGTATCCAAAGGAGAACCAGGGAGAGAAAGCCGACGAAAAGTAGGGCTGCTAAATGAAAGCGAATTGCGACCGGAGCCGCTTCGTGCACGCGGGTCTGAGGTTGACCACTGTCTGGTGCAGCGCGCCTAACGCGATAGATCTGCGGCAAGGCGAGAGGAAGAATCAATCCGATAACCGCGGAAAGGATGACGAAGATGTAGATCGGCCAACGGGCAGTCATCATGATTCTAAGTTTTTGATTCTTTTCCGGTTTCGGTCTGTGTCGGGGTCGTTGAAAAAACGTACTGAAGCAGCCATACAGAGTCAACGGTGATAGCCTCGAGTTCCATTCTTTCAATCCTCGACTCCAGTCGGATCCTTGACGAACCCATCCGGGTTTCGGGGATGACCCAGGGAGCTCGCGCGCTCTTTTTGGCTAGGTGGGCGATTCGAAACCGTGAGCTTGCCGATCGAGGACCCTCGCTTGCGATCTGTTCTAGCAACGAAGCGGCCATTGGATTAGCCGAAGAAATCGAGACTCTGGCCGAAACCGTGCTCCAAACTCCTTTGAGCGCGGTGGTGTTCCCGGGCTGGGACCATTCCCCTTATTCCTCGATTGCGCCTTCGATCGGCGTGCGCCTCGATCGAGTCGCCGTTTTATCGCGTCTCGCTCGTCTTCAAATCAGTGGAAGTCGCCCATTCGACCTGGTGCTCGTCGCTTTGCCGGCCGCGCTTCATCGCACGCTGCCCCTTTCCGTTTTGGCCGCTCATTCCTTTGGTCTAAAAAAAGGGGAGAGCGTCGGATCGCGCGAACAGCTTTCCCGTAACCTCTCCGAAGCGGGCTATCTTCGATTGGATACCGTCGAGGATCGGGGAAGTTTCGCCGTGCGCGGTGACTTGATTGACATTTTTCCTCCGGAGTTATCTCGTCCGATTCGTATCGAGCTCTGGGGGGACGAAATCGAGACGCTCCGCGAGTTCGATCCGACAACCCAAAGGACCTTGCCCGAAAGTTCCATCGAATCCGTGGCCTTCGGGCCCGCCCGAGAGGTCTTAATCAATTCTAAAACCGTTGTGGGAGTGCGTGAGAGGCTCAAGGCCCGCGCGGACGACGCGGGAGTGAAACGAACCCTTCGCGACCCCCTTTTAGAGCGGGTCCACGCCGGTTCTTATCCGGAATCGGCTGACTTCTGGGCCGGGTTCGCCTACGCCGAGCAGGCGAAAACACTGTTGGATTTTTATGCTTGGCGCGACCTCGCGCTCGTCGACGCGCTCGGTACCGAGCAAAACTGGGATACGTGGCTTGCCGATCAACGAGAACGGGAAAACGATGCTTTGGGCGCGGGCGTAATCTTGCCTCGGCTCGAAGAAGAGTTTGACCTCTTGGGCGGATCGCTCGATCGGCTCGCGTTCGAGAAAAAGATCTATCTCGACGTCCTCGAGCTTGCGGACTTATCGGCGGCGCCGCTGCCGTCCGAAGAAGAAGACGAAACTTCCCCACCGAGTCCGCCCGACGTGATTCGCCCACGCCACCGCGTCGCCGTGAAAACTAATTCGGATTTGCACGAAGGACGCGCGCCTTCTTTCGCGACGCTGGAACCTAAGATGAAGCTTTGGAAAAAGCAGGGCTTCAAATGCCTCGTGCTGGCCGCGACCCCAAGCCAGATCGAGCGCCTTCGCTACCTCATCGAAGAACGAGGCATCCCGGTCGCACTACCTCCGATGGAGGGGTCGTTGGCGCAAGACCTCGCGCCCGGGGTGATCCACCTTCGCGAAGGCACGCTGAGTGAAGGCTTCCGGTGGCCTGCCGAGGGACTCGTCGTGCTTACGGATTCGGAAATTCTCGGTGCGCCGTCTCGTCACGC
>CAZAKW010000115.1:0-7898 GCA_964485835.1 uncultured Bacteriovoracaceae bacterium | reverse complement strand
CTTTTGAATGACAAGCTCGTTATTGACGCTTTCTTGAAATCCGCGCTTCTCACGGGCTTTCTCCGAAACCTTTTGAATCTGCTGGGTGTCGACCACTACTGGAGCGGTAGAAATGGTTTCGCTGCTATGGATGACATTTTGGACCTCGACCGTAGTCGGAGCCGCACTCATCTCACGCTCATCGTCGTAGACCATGTCGGCGAATGAAGAGCCGACAAGGCTGGATGCTAAGAACGCCGCGGCTAAATAGCGCGCGGAAATAAACTCGGATCGATACATGACTTACCCCCTAAAAACCGAATTCGGCCGGGCCCCCGCCCTTTCCGAATCCCAATTGCGACAAACGGTATTTTTTTGCTCGCGAACGCTTGAACCCCTCATATAAGAGAATCAAAGAGATCTTGATGCGAGTCGGGTTTTAGTCTTTTATGATGCGGTTTGGCAAGATTTTTTTTAACGAATCATTTCAAAGCGTTACCTCACCAAGGCTCATGAAAAAAGTGAATCATTTCACGAGGCCAAAACGCACCGGGTCATGCCGATCTTCACCTGCGGAAGGGCAGAGTGTGCATCGCGTCTGGATTGAACATCCCGCCTTCGATCGCCTCAGTGATTGAATCCGTAAACGCAGCAAGGATGGGGCGAATCAGATCGCGTACCAGCAGCAATGCGATGGAAACTAGCACCGCAAGGATTAAGACGTACTCGGTGGCGCCCTGCCCGGACTCGTCCCTTAGGAACCTAAGTGCGCCAACCACTACTTCCTCCTACGCTGGGGGTTGAACCGCGCGACATCCCGATAAATCGCCTCGGCTGCCTTCACGATTCGTTTTTCCGATAGAAGCGCGGCGACCTCGGCGCGGGTTAAATACTCAGCAACTTGCGCGTCTTCAAACAACAGATCGATCCACTCTCCCTCGCCGTCCAGCGCCCGAAGACTTGCGCGCTGAATCCATCGATAAGCGTCCTCGCGCACCGCTCCTGCGCGAACAAGTTCAAGCAGAACATGGCCCGAAAGCGGCACCCCTCCGCTTGCACGAAGATTTTTCCGCACCTGCTTCTCGTTCACCACCAGGTCGCTTAAAACTTTCGCCAATCGATCAAACGCATAATCCGCTAAGATGAAAGCGTCGGGCAAGATCATCCGCTCTACGGCGCTATGACTGATATCGCGCTCATGCCAAAGCGCTACGTTCTCCATCGCCGGAATCACGTAAGAGCGGAGGACGCGTGCGCAGCCCGTCAGATTTTCCGAAGAAACGGGATTTCGCTTATGCGGCATCGCACTCGATCCTTTTTGGTTCTTCCCGAATCCTTCGCGAACCTCTCCTACTTCCGAACGCGAGAGGTGCCGAATCTCCGTGGCGATCCTTTCCAGCGACGCGCCTAAAATACCGATCGCTGAGAAGAGCTCGGCCAACCGATCGCGAGGCAACGTTTGCGTGCTCACCGGCTCGCGCTCAAGGCCAAGCGATTTCAGAATCTTTCGCTCAAGCTCGGGCGAGAAATGGACGTTCGCGCCAACCGCGCCACTCAGTTTTCCCGTGCGATTCGCCTCTAATGCTCGCTCAAGCCGCAACCGTCCTCGTTCGATTTCCTGAGCATATCCCAAGAAGCGAAGCCCAAAGACGGTCGGTTCCGCGTGCATTCCGTGAGTCCGCCCGATGGCGACCAAAGCGCGGTGTTTCTGAGCGAGGCCCCGAAGCGTCCGAAGGACCGCATCGACACTGCCCAATAAAATGCCCCCCGCTGATTGGATAGCGACTGCCATCGCGCTATCCACCACGTCGGTAGAAGTTAAACCATAGTGGAAATAACGCCCGGAAGGGCCGATTTTACCGGCGCAAAACGTCGTGAATGCGAGCACGTCGTGTCGAAGCTCGCTCTCGAGGGCGGCGATCTCCGCCACGGATCGGTCCGCGGATTTACCTCGAAAAAGAGAAGGCAAAATTTTGCTTCCGCGCTCGACCAGTTCTCGCCCGTCCTTCCTGGGTAAAACGCCGGCACGTAGCTGGACTTGAGCGACGGCAAGTTCGACCTGTGTCCATCGGCCGAAACGTGCAGCATCTTCCCAAAGGGCGGCCATCTGAGGACGCGAATAACGAACGATCACAGCGGTTCTCCTCGTAAAACTTTTTTGTAAACACTTAGGTACGCTTCCGCCATCTGGTGATGAGAAAAGCGCTCAATCGCGTAGGTGCGCAACGCGACCGGATCCCACTTACGAACCTCGGCGTAGGCTGCACGCCACGCTTCGATGCGTTCGGCGCGCTCTTGCTGGTCGATCTCCACCAATCCAACGAGAGCGTGGGCCTCGTGAGGGCCGGCCGGTTCTTCGTCCGGCAAATCAAGTGCGATCCCGCCTTTGTCACCAAGGACTTCGGGAATGCTTCCGCGCCGCGTACCTAAGACGGGCGTACCCGAGAGCATCGCTTCCACCATGACCAAACCAAAAGGCTCGTCCCACGCCACGGGGAAAAAGAGCGTGGAAGCTTCCGCCAAGCATCGGGCTTTCTTTTCACCGTTTACCGGTCCGACCCAACGATAACCGTGACGCCAGGCGCGCAACCGAAGCGCAAGCGGGCGGTGCCCTCCGGCGATGGTTAAACCTGAGCGCAGCTCGCGCGCGATCCGTAGGGCGCCGCGAAGATTTTTCGTGCGTAAAGTCGTCTTCGAAAGGAAAAGCGGCTCGGCCCGCGAGGACTTAGGGGAAAGACGAAACTCCTCGGGATCGACTCCGTTGTAAACGTATGTTTTTCGGCCGTGTCGATATGCATGATCCGCGGAAAGAAAAACCGTCGCCTCGGGAAAAATCTCGCCCGGCTTTCCATTTCCGTGAATTGTCGTGACGCTTGGAATGGACGTTTTTTGAAAAAAATCCAGCTCGGGCGGAGCCTGAAAGTGGATGAGATCGAGCCCCGGGGGAAGATTCTCCGCAAGCGCGCCAGCGCTGCGCTGATCCGGCCGAATCGGCCAAAGGCGGACTCCTTCGGGAAGGTGACTCCCCTCCAATGCTCCGATCCAAACTTCGTGTCCTAGATCCCGCAATCCTTTGGCTAGCCAAAGCACCACGCGCTCGACTCCGCCGTAATCACGCGGAGGCATAGAGACGGGATGGAAAAGCAGGATTTTCAAGCGGGAACTCCTTCGGGTGACGCCCGATTTAAATCTGTAGAATGCGTTTCTTTTTCCGGGCACGGCGACGAGCAATTTCGATCGCGGCAAGAATAGGCCCGTATTCTCCCATCTGCGGGTAACTTTGGTGGTGGGCGTGAAGGACGTGCGATGCGCCTCCCCGAACTCCGATTCCCGAGCGGAAACGCCGCTCGCGGTGGATCTCAGTGGTGATTTCGGTGTGTTCGGAATCGATTGCGAGGCCCGGCAGGCTTTCCCGAATTTCTCGCAAAAGCCGTCGTTCCGCGACGATCTTCGCGTCGCCCTTGGTTTTGACCCCGTCTGCTGGCACCCAAGCACCCACTCGCACGGAAACCGTCGGCTTCTGATAAACAGAGAGGCGCACCCATCCCCCGGATGGAGAACGTGAGACTAGCTCCGCCGGTTCCCGGAAAGGAAAGGGATTCTGTCGAAAACGGACTTCCAATTCGAAGCGATCGAACTCCCGGGTATCGAGATCGAGTTCCAGATTCTTTCGGGCCGAATCCTCGAACCGCGCCAACGTCTCGGGCTCCATTTGACGGGTAAGGACGAGATGATCGAACCGAAATAATGAAAGCTCTTTGCGCTCTGATTCGTAAAACCCTTCCCAACTCCCCGAAGAATCCTGTTTGAAGTGCGGAACGGCTTGTTCGGATAAAAATTCGACGCCGGCAGCCCGAAGCACCCGGCGGAATTCGTCCCGAAGCGTGCCGTAAATTTCATCGGTAAAATAGGCGTTTCGAAGCGCGAAAAGATCCGAGGTGACCTGGACCGGATGGGGAGTTCGTTTGATCCGCGCCTCGTCTCGGTACAAAAGATGGCCGATTCCACGGAGAAGGCGTCCGGTTCCTTCGCCTGTGGACGCTTCTTTCGGAAGCGCGATGCCGCGAGCACGGGCATACACAACTTTTCGCACGATTCGTTTCCAGCTTTGTGCGGTATCCGGAAGAAACGGTATCCAACGAAGCCTGCGATCGGTCGTGAGGCGGATGCGATCGAGAAATTCGGATTCGAAAACCCCTTTCCAATCCGTTTCGCTTTCCATGGATTCCACCGTCCGGAGGAGTTTTTCATAAGCCGCGCCCGGAAGCTCGAACGCCGGCGTCCCCAGCGCCTTTCCCTTTAAAGGCCCCTGCAACCAAAGGGACGCTTCGGGGGTGAGACATTCCATCCGCGCCTTGGGTTGTTTTTCGAGGAACTGTTTGGGCAGCCCCCATCGCTCCAGCATTCGAAGCAGAATTCCGTTGGATTCAAGTCCGAAGAGAATCCTTCCCACAAAATCCGAACGTTTCCGGACTTCGGGCAGCACGAGCACGCGCTCGCCCTGCCGGGCCAGTAAAAGCGCGGCGATCCACCCCGCTAAACTTTCACCAAATATCGCGTGGTCGTATTTCCCCGAAGACTCCATTAGACGCCTAGGCTCCGAGGTGTACGTACCCAAACTCGTATTGAAGCGAAGTCTTGGTCGAGAACGGTCAAACGGTCACTCCCCGCTGAAGCTCTTGTGGGGTGACGCAAGTTCCGACCGCACGACAGACGACAATTGGAACCTTCAAATACTCCGCCGAAGACACCGCTTTGCCCCCCATCTCGGGCGGGTTTGGGGTGACGACCTTCCTGGCGACAAACTCGATCTTGCGAGAGCTCCGACCGATTTGAAGAATGCGGCCGGCCGCCTCGATATAGTCCCCGACGAAAACCGGAGAGAGAAATTCGACTTTTTCGTAGGCCCGAAATAAACCTTCGTCGCCGTCAAGGCGAATCAAGAGCTCGGTCGCGACGTCACCGAAAAGTTGGAGCATCCGCGCACCATCGACTAGCCCACCCGCATAGTGCCCGTCGTGGGCTCCCATCCGTAGACGAATCATCGCTTCGCCCACGAGCTCGATCCGAGGATCCACCTCAGGTTCATTGGATTGAGATTCGCTCATGAATTCGCTGCTCCTGGAGTCGGTGAACGATCCGCCACTCGCCGAATGCGGCCTCTAGCGGATCTCGGTAGATAGACTTCCGCTAGAATCCCTCCTTTTTGAGCTGCTGTAAACCCGCCTCAGTTACTCCATGAAAGACTCATCCAAAGAGCGGGAAAGAACGGTCCAAATCCGATCTGACGCGCCACGATGTTTATGATTCTCCGTCGACCAGTCGCGCGCAAAGGAGTTGCGTTCCGTGAGGTTGATTTCCGTCAACCAATCCAGAAAGTCCTCTGCGGCCTCGGTGCTTAAGGATCCATCGAAAAGGCGAAGTTGACGCTGCCTTTTCAGCAATGGAATTTCGTCGAACTTTTCCTGGCCCTTAGGTCCGCCGTAAATCGGCAGCCCGTAGATCGCGGGTTCGATCGTACTATGGATACTTGAACCGAATCCCCCGCCGACCCATGCCCAGTCCATGATCCGATAGAGCTCGGTGAGAAAACCGATCTCGTCGACCAAGACGGCGATCGTGCCTGCCGGCCGCATCCACTCGGGATTCGACGTACGGAGAGGCGTGTAACCCCGTTCGCGCAGGAGGATCTCCATTTCAGAAATCGATTTCGCATCCACTTTGTGGGGAACGACCCAAAGAGTTCCGGGAACACGCTCGCTTGCATCGACGGGGAGCGCACTGATATCCGTGGCCCACGCGCTACCGACGATTCCCCATGGTCGGGGAAGAGCCGCGAATTCGTCGGCGAGAGCCTGAACTCTCGGCGGTGAACCCTCGGCCCTTTGGAAAACCCGGTCCCACCGGGGGTCCGATTCGAGAGTAATCTCTGCGAGTGGGAACCGAGATTTCAAGCCCGGACCATTCTCACGATCAAATGTGAATAGGACGAGCGGAGGAATGCGACCTGCGAACCAGCCAAGAATGCGTTTCGCCCAAATCAACGAGCTCCGAGGTTTCGCACCGACAATCGCCAGCGGTGTGCCGCGCTCACCGAGTGCATCCCACATCTCGGGCCAAGCTTCGTATTTTGCCGTCACGAACAAGTTGGGGGCGGACGATTCGAAGGCCTCTCGCCACTCGCCCTCAAGGGGAGAATAACCTACGAAAAGGGGCGGACGACCGCCAAGTTTTCGGGCGCTTCGGTGGAGGTGGTCAAAGGCCGAAGAGGAAAATACGCTCAAGATCAGCGAGATGCTCGGCTCGTTAGCCGATCGCTCGATCAAAGGCCATAGACTTTCGAGTTCGCCGACGCTTGCGGCATGAAACCAGATGGTGCGTTGCTCGGTTAGCCGGTCAGGAAGTCGCGAGAGTTCGATGAGGGCTTTCTTGCTCGCCGCCAGTCGGGTGCGGGAAATGAAAAGCCTCCCTACGCTTCCGATCACCGAACGCGCGAAAATCCGATAGAATCGCATCCGACGCGAACTCTCGGAGGTTTTGTTGAACCCCTGAGAAATTTTGTAGTGAGAGGGATTTTGAGCGGACGGCCCGGTTTTTTTCATGGCTGCACACTCGGTCCAGTTTCACCCGGCTTTTGTTTTCCCATCCGATCGGTGAGCACCACTACACGGGCGCTTTCAAGCTCAGTTAAGCAGGCGTAGCGCCGCGTGACTCGGAAGCAGAGACTCCCGTCTTTACTGCACGGGGAACACCAAAGTGACGTCTGCGCCGCCAGGGAGCGTTCGTCTTGAGCGCCGAAACCGAAATCGTTTCGAGTAGGTCCGAATACGGTCAACACGCGAGTCCCTACCGCTTCAGCTAAATGCAAGAGCCCTGTATCCCCGCCCAGAACGAAATCACAATCGGCAAGGACCCCGGCGACTTCGGGGAGCGCGTATCGTCCGATCGCATCTTCAAATGCTAGACCTCGAGCTGAAAACTGCTCAGCGAGCGACCGTGCGGCTCGGTCTTGCGAAGTGCCGAAAACAATATAACGCGCATCCGGAAACTTGGCCTGAAAGGCGATTCGCCATTCGATGTAACGATTCGTCGGCCATTCCTTTCCGGGCCAAGCAGATCCCGGGACGATAGCGACGAGTAAACCGGCCGTGGCGGGAGAAGCCGCGAGTTTAAGCGAACTTTCTCGGACCATCCAACGCAGGTTTGGACGCTCATTACCATATCCGCCTCCCATCAACGCGGCTCGACGAGAAAGGTGCGTGGGTCGCCAGCGAGACGGCCACGCACGTTTAAGTAGGACATATCCGAAGCGTCGCCAACGCTCTTTGGAGAGTGTCTTCCACTGAGTGTTTTCCGCGAGGAGGCGAAAATAGAGTCGGGCAATCCATGTGCGGAGCGTGGAATGGACGTCTAAGACCTCGTTGAATCCTTCGGCCTTCAGTCGCGCCAAGAATTGGATCCACGCACCGAGCCCTCGGTTTTTTTTTCGATCGTACGACCAGACCTTGGTGAGTCCGGGCCGTCTTTGCAGCAAAGATTCGAATTCTTTTGCGACAACCCAATGCGTTTCTCCCGCATAGGGCGGCTCGAGAATCGACTGGACGAGCACGACGTCGCCCAGGCTGCTCAAACGGAAGATCAAACGTTTCATGCTTCGCCTTGTGGTTGCCTTATGCGTAGCTGCTTTTACGAAGTAAACACCGCGTTAAGCAGAGTTTGTAGTGAATTCTCTGAAATTGCAAAATTCCATAGTGTCCAAACGATCCATGACAGCTGAATCTCTCGTTTTAAATGCAAAAGGCCCGAAGAATTTCTTCTTCGGGCCTCTGCGCTCACACCCGGAGGCGGAGCAAATTACCGTCTTATCGTCGGTCACACTCGAAAGTGTGTTTGGTAATAAAATGGGGGCATCGTGCTAT
>CAZAKW010000114.1:4011-7977 GCA_964485835.1 uncultured Bacteriovoracaceae bacterium | reverse complement strand
GTCTTGTCCATCGGCGCCATCATTTCCTGGAGCACCGTCTTGTCCATCGGCGCCATCATTTCCTGGAGCGCCGTCTTGTCCATCGGCACCGTCACTGCCATCGGTGCCAGAGCAAACCGCGGCCGAGGAAAGCGCAAGCTCGTCGGAATCAAGGAGTCCGTTCGCATTGGTATCAATAAACGTCGTGACGATTACGCCGCCATTGGGGCATTCCGCCGTCGTTGCCGGCGCGAGAACGATGCGTTCGTTTACAATCGTTTGGGGTTGTTGGGTAAGTGCTCTTGCTTCGCTTTTTCCACACCCACTGAAAGCCACCAGACCGATCAATCCCAATAAACCGACTGACTTCATAAATTCTCTTTTCGCTGCATGGTCGATGATTCGACCGTTCCCCGCTATCCGTTGCGGGAACGAGGCCATTTCCAAATCAAGGATAGGGGGCCTGGATAGAAAAAGCTAGCCGCAGACTCAGTCTTCTTTGACCTGCTTCGAAGCACCGAAAAAACTTAAAGTACGTTAGTTTAATTGCCAAAGATCCGTCGGAATAAACCGAGGAATCAGCCGTCCGCGTCCGAACAAACGAAAAAGGGCCCGCAGAATTTCTTCTACGAGCCCTTTTGAAAAGAAAGGTTCCCGGAGGGAACCGCTAAGCCTTACTTCGACGCGAACGTCTCTGGCTTGGATTTTTTCGCAAGCCGGGTCAAGCGGCTGATTTTGCGGGAAGCGCGGCCTTTAGGGATCGCGCCTTTGGAGGCGGCTTTAGAGAGCGCCTTCACCGCGGAAAGATAAGCCGCTTTCACGTCTTGCGTTCCGGCTTTTACGATCGCATCGACCGCGTTGCGGACGGCGGTTTTCGTGGCGGAAGCGTTGTTGGTGTTGCGGGCAGTGCGCTTTTTGCTTTGTTTCGCGCGTTTCGTGGACTGACGGGTATTTGCCATGTTGAGGCCTTTCGCTCACCGGCGGTTAAAAAGAGTGCCGGTTCGGGGTCAGGGATACCTGATTCGGTGCGTTCCGAGCAAGTCCTGATTTCGCGATTTTTCGCCCGAAGTTAGCGCTCTTGGCCCGATTGAAGCCGTTTTACGTAATGGGCGACCCCGTCTTCGAGCCGAGTGAAAGACTTTTCGTAGCCCTCCGCCCGGAGCCGCTGCATTTTCGCCTCGGTAAAGTACTGATAGCGCTCGCGCAGGCTTTCCGGCGTCGGAACGAATTCAATTTGCTCGGGTCGTCCCATCGCGCGAAACGTGGCGCGTACGAGGTCCAGAAACGTCCGCGCCTCGCCCGTGCCGAGATTGAAAATTCCCCGCGAAATCGGCTTTTCAATCGCGAAACAAAGCACGTCGATCACGTCCTCGACCGACACGAAATCGCGTTTCTGTTCGCCGTCTTGGATGCCTTCTTTGTGGCTCATAAAAAGTTTGGCCGCGCCGGTCGCCAGGATCTGCCGGTAGGAGTGGAGGATCACGCTCGCCATCTTTTCTTTATGGCCTTCGCCGAAACCATAGACGTTGAAAAATTTGAAACCCGCCCAAGCCGGAGGCGTGCGTCCCGCCTTTTCTTCGTCAAGCGCCCATTCGTCGAACGCGCGCTTGGATTCGCCGTAAGGGTTTAAGGGCTTGAGTTTCGCGGTGAGCGCATCGGCGTCGTCGTATCCAAGTTCGCCCGCGCCGTAGGTGGCGGCGGAAGAAGCGTATACGATCGGGAGGCGATGTTTCGTCGCGAATCGCCAGAGCGATTTCGAGTACTCCAGATTCATCTTCGCGAGATAAGTCTCGTCCAGTTCCGTCGTATCCGTGCAAGCGCCAAGGTGGACGATCGCCGAAACCGGGGCACGTCCCGTTTTTAGAACCTCCGCCTCAAGCCACCCGATTGCTTCTTCCCGGTCGACGATTTTTCCGAAGTCGACGGTCCCCAGTTCCTTGCGTTCGCGAAAGTAAGCCGGAGCGTCGACGGAGACGACCGGGATTTTTCGCGCGTTCATCCGTTCGACGAAACGTCCGCCCACGAAGCCGCCGGCACCGGTGACGAGAAGAGGAAGGGTTACGGATTCGGGCTTAAGTTCCATGGTCACACCTTCAGTTTAAACGGGCTGAAATCGGTATCGACGTCGAAGTGGTCGACTCCCTCGCTGCGCTTGAGAAAGGCTACCAACCGGTACGTGAACGGCGTCATCAAAACTTCCCAAAGCACCTTGAGCAGGTAATTCGAAATCATCACTTTTACGACGAGGCTTGTTTCCCAGATTCCCAAAAACGCCGCCGGATAAAAGATCGCGGAATCCACGGCCTCGCCGAAAAGGGTAGAGCCGATCGTTCGCGTCCAGAGCCTGCGCCCCGCCGTCCAGATTTTCATCTTCGCCAGCACAAACGAGTTGGTGAACTCACCGCAAAAATAAGCGACGAGCGAGGCGACCACGATCCGCCAAGCCGAACCGAACATCGTTTCGAGCGCGGCTTGATTCGGCCAGTTCGGCGAGGGCGGCATTAAGATAATCACTTCCGCCATCAGCGTCGCGTAGATCATCGCGCCGAACCCGGCCCACACGATCTTGCGTGCACGCGCGTAACCGTAAACTTCGGTCATCACGTCGCCGAAGACGTAACTCAGCGGAAAAAAGAAAATTCCCGCGCCGAACGTGTACCCCTTCCATTCGCAAACCTTCGCCGCCCCGATCAAATTCGAGGTGAGCAAGATGGTCACGAACGCGACCATGATAAAGTCGTAATATTTATAACTGCGGGTCGAGTTCGTCACGCGGCACCTGGGTTGGAGAAGGAGTGAGCGGGGAAAGCGGCGCGGAGGCGTTCTCGAGTTCTTGTTTGAGCGAGCGGTAAGCCCGATCGAACGTGGCGAGGGTCGCGGTTTCGCTTAAAGGTGTGACCGGCTCTAGCAGTGGAAGCAAGGCGGTCGGGGAGCGTGAGCCGACTAATATATGGTCGAGGCCGGGCACGGAACGGTAGATTTGAAAGGCTGCCCGCGCGAGATCACGTTGCGCGCGCAGAATCGGCGCCGCTTCGACAAGCTGGCACCGAAGCCGTTCGTTTCGTTCGGCGGCGACTTTCTCGCACCAAAGCTGGACGGAGAGCAAAAGCGCGTCCATGGCTTGAAGGTAATGCTTAAATTCGTCGGTGTTAGCCGCGGCTTGCTGGCCGACGGCGCTTAATTCCGGATTGATCCGGCGGCGCCGGATTTCCTTCCACTGTTCGGGGTCGCAAACCGACGCCAGGCCCGTGCGGAGACGATGGGCCCAAAGCGGAGGCAAAGCGTCCACGGCTTTGAATTCGGCGAAAAGCCCCGTTTCGATTTCTAGAGCGACTTCCAGCGTCCGCATCACGGCGGCGTCCAGATCGAGGCGATGGTGATCAGGATAAGAGATCAGTCGCACGAGCCCGGTCTCCGTCAGCGCGTCGAGCGGACGACGGGCAATCGTGCGTAGGTCTAAGGCCCTGGCAAGCTCAAGCAACGAGACCGTCTCGTTGCCTAATCCACCTTGGGCGAGCTCCGGGGGTGCATCCGCCGGAATGGAAAAAATCTGGTTTTCGAGTCGAAACGCTTCGGACTCGTAGAGGTTGAACGGGAACTCGACGTAACGAAAACCGGATCGTGCCCCGCCCGAAAACAAAGATTCCAGCGAAAGAAATTCAGGGTCCTCCTTAGGGTAGGTAAACCCAGCGGAGCCCACTCCGTAAGCATTCACGCGGGAGTCTGTTTCGAGTTGATCGAGTTCCGCGCCGATTCGGCGGTAAAGTTCGGCGTGCTCGCCGCCTAGGGACGTGAGTTGAAACTCCGGATCCGCGACCAGATAAATCCATTCAAGTTCCGCGTCCTTCGGAAGCGCTGGAAGCGACGCGGCCGAACCCAAATTGCCCCGAATCAGGATCTGGATTTTTCGCCCGGCGGAGGCTTCCGGCCAAACCTCGGCCATGGTTTCAAGAAAGCGGCTGCTGAGATATGGCGTGTCTTCGGTGA
>CAZAKW010000114.1:0-4001 GCA_964485835.1 uncultured Bacteriovoracaceae bacterium | reverse complement strand
TCGTCTGTTTCCCACGAAACCGTTCCCGTTCGACTCGGTCGCCATCGAAATGGCCTAAGTCGAAAAGTACCACTCCGTGTGCGAGCGCCTCCCGCACGGTTTCCCGGTGGACGTCGTTGGCGGTATCTAAACGCAGCATCCCAAGCCCCACCGTCGCGGAGAGCGCTCCAGGCGTAGAGGCAGTGGGAGGAGGAGTTAAGAAGGATTCGGGTCCGGTCACGATTTCGGCTATATCAAGACCATGTCCCCGTCACAAATACATCTCGACCCCCTCCAGTCTGGGATCGATTGTTTCAACCGCGGGGAGTACTTCGAGGCCCACGAGCACTGGGAAATCGACTGGCGCCGGCTCTCCTCGCCGGATCGGCCGCTGATCCAGGCCGCCATCTTGGTTTGTGGTGTTTTCGTCCTGCTCCGCAAAGGGAGGCGTGCGCCCGCGATCCGCTTGGCCGAAAAAGCATTAGAACGGTTCGCGGAAGCCGCTACGCAGGCCAAGCTTCGGGGAATCACGCCCTGTTTGGATTTGCCCGAGACCGAGGAGCGGATGCTTCGATTTCTCGCCCGCGCGCGGGTCGCGGAAGGGGACACGCGGGAATTGGCCGCGGAGTTTTCGCACGGGCTGCGGGCGTATGATAAACGCTAGGTATGGCGACGCTTCGTTTTGCTCCCGAGACCTGCCGCATCGTTTGTAACGTAAATGCCCAGAACGCCGGTCAGTTCGAGGCCCGTGACCGGGTCGAGGTCCGAATCGAGCTTACGGCCCAGCGGTGGGTGGAGTTTGCCGCGGCCCTTGGCGAAATTTCAAGCCGCGAAGGCAGCGAGCTTCGGACGGAATTTCCCGAGGGTTGGACGATTTTCTGGAAGATTCGAGACGGGGAGTCCCGCTTTTTCGTAGCCCATCCCGAGACCGAGCAATGGGTGGCGACGCTTGCCCTATCCCCCGCCCATTTCGAAGCCGTGCGTACCCGCATGCGCGAGGGGACGGTAGGGCCGCTCTCAACGCTCGAATCGGTTAGCCGGATGAGTAACGTCGAAGTCGTCGTGGAAATGCGGGACGCGGGATGAGCCAGCCGCTCCTGTTGATCGTCGAAGACATCCCCGAAATGCGCGAGTGGGTGCGCGCTTTGATCGCGGGACGGTTTAGCCAATGGCGCTTGAAGACGGCGGCGTCCGCGGTGGAATTCCACCAAACCATCGAGCGCGAGCGCCCGCAGCTTGTGCTAATGGACGAGGTTCTGGGTCCGGGGGAAGATCTCGCAAGCCTGCTCCAAGTGGCGAATTCCAAGTCGCTTCCGGTCGCGTTGATGACGAGTATGGCTCCCGCCTCGCCCAGCGGCCCGGATCGGCCTGTAAATCTTCCCGCAAAAGTAATGCGTCGCATTAATAAGCCAAACTGGGACACCGGGCAGGGCAGCGAGGCGTTTCTTGAGGAAGTCGGCCAGGTAATGGCCTTGACGGGCTCGGTCGCGATCGGTTAGCAATCTCGTCTCAAGTTTCGATTGAAAGGAAATGCATCAAATGGCCGTTAAGATTCGTCTTTCTCGTCAGGGCGCGAAGAAAGTTCCCGTGTACTTTATCGTCGCTACCGACTCTATGTCCTGCCGGGACGGAAACTTCCTCCAGAAGTTAGGTCTCTATCAACCGAAGGCGAAAAACCCTTCGGAAAAGCTCCAAGTGAACCGCGAAGCGCTTCAAGCTTGGATCGCTAAAGGTGCCCAACCGACGAGAACGGTTGGACAACTCCTGAAAATTAAGTAAAAATTTCAAGTAAGAGTGCTCTTCGGAGACCTCTTCCGGAAGTTCGCGTGAATCGCGAATTTCCTGGTGCGGCGAATGTGTGTCTCGCATTCGACGAAGTCGCAACAGCGGTGGCAGTGGCGGTGGATAAAAAAAGAAACGTGCAGACGGAAGGATCCGTCAGAGGTCGCGTTTCAAGTGGATGCGAATGATCCTGCACGGAGGCACGATATGGCTCAAGAAGTTGGCGAGTTAGCGAAACTCATCGAGATGATGGCGCGGGCGCTGGTCGATCGGTCGGACGACGTTTCGGTAAACGAAGTGATCGGCGAGAATACGACCGTGATCGAATTGAAGGTCGCGAAAGAAGACCTCGGCAAGATCATCGGAAAACAGGGCCGCACGGCGCGCTCGATTCGCACGGTTTTAAACGGAGCTTCGACGAAGCTCCGTAAACGAACCGTTTTAGAAATCATCGAATAATCTTCGGCTGTCGCCGTATTCTTCAAGATGCCGGTATTCCATTTTCTATCGCTCTTTCCCGATGCGTTCGAATCCGTGCTCGCGTCTTCCTTGTTGGGAAAGGCGGCCGAGAAGGGGCTTCTCGAATTTCGCCGGCATAACATCCGGGATTTCGCGACCGACAAGCACCGCACGACCGACGAAACGCTTTACGGCGGCGGAGACGGGATGCTTTTAAAAGTCGACGTCCTGCACGCGGCGTGGAGTTCGGTCGTCGTCGCTGCGAACGGGACGAAGCGTGAAAGCGTACGCACGATTCTACTTTCGCCGCAGGGCCCGCGCTTCACCTCCGAAAAGGCGAAGGAGCTTGCGACTTACCGCGAGCTCGTTTTCGTCTGCGGGCATTACGAAGGCGTGGACGAGCGGTTTATCGAACTTTGCGTCGACGAGGAGCTTTCGATTGGCGATTACGTTTTAACCGGCGGCGAGCTACCGGCGATGGTGGTCGCGGACGCGGTCGCCAGGTGGATTCCGGGCGTGGTCGGAAAAGAGGGATCGGTTTCGAAAGACAGCCACGAGGGGGGGCTTTTGAAATATCCCCAGTACACGCGGCCGGCCGAGTTCCACGGCCTGCGGGTGCCGGAAGTGCTGACGAGCGGAAATCACGGCGCGATCGAGAAGTGGCGGCTTGAACAAAGTATCGAGCGCACGCGCACGAAACGTCCCGATCTGCACGAGCAGTGGGCGGAGAACGTTCTGGCGACGCGGGGGAAAAAGAGATGAGTCCGTGGGCGAGTGGGGTTTTTCTGCTGGTACTGGCGTCGCTCGGAGGCGTCGGGTGTTCCAGTGACGGCAAGCGTCCGTCGGGTAGCGCTCGTGCGCGCGACGGCAAGATCGAGAATCGTGCGGCGGCGGCCGTCGCCGCGACCACGGAAGACGAGCGTCTGGCGCCGGTGATCCAGCGTGAAGTAAACGCGTTATTTTTCGGCGGAAAAAAAGAGCGCCCGGGAGGCTTGGGCGCATTCTCCGCCGAGCGTCTCTTGGAGTTGGACGCGGAGATCGCCGCGTCCTCGAATCCCGCGATTGTTTACTACCGAACCCACCAGGAATACTTCGACCGAGTCGAAGATTCGGGAGGCGGGTTTCTCGTCGCCGCGAACGGGCGGCGGCTCGTTCCGTACGTAAAGACCGAGGCCGGCCGCCGAAAACTTTTCTTGATGGATAGCGCGCGAGTGCGCGAGATGGTTGCGAACCCGTGCTTCGCGGCGCTTGAGGACTGCGGCGAATACGCAAGCGACGGCGAAGAAAATACGGCGCTCCTCGAGGCGTGGTCGAAGAAATATCCGGAAAAAGAATTTCGTTTCGAGCGCCGGAAAGTGGTCGCCGGATACCTTGCTTCGCTTAAAACCTACGCAGCGAAATTCGAGCGGCGGAGGAAAGCGGCTCGGAAGGGTTCAAAGGCGTACCTTCGGGCGACAGGTGCGGCGGAACTGGTTGGAAAGCATGTCCGGAGCGTCGAGGGCTTGCTTGAGCGGTAGGTTCGCTCGGTGGTCGAGGTGGGCGAAAAGCGGAAAACTGGTTTAAGCCGCTATTATCGTTTGGTTTTCTAGAGTGGTAACCCATGCGTGTCCGTCGGAACTGCAGGGAAGAAATGCTCTTGACGCAATGCATTATAAAAGATACACCACGGCGACTCATAGATCTGCTGACGAAATCTCAGCTTCGTCAGTATCAACCGGAGAACTTTCGTATGTTTCGCAAATCTATGTCCCTTTCCTTAGTGCTTGCCTCGCTCTCGATCG